>JAZRPN010000067.1:0-2659 GCA_045649225.1 Clostridia bacterium
TAAGAGGTGTTATAATGGAAAAAAATATTGAAACACTTGTCTCACAAATGGGAAGTATTTACCGTCAGTTCGGCTATTCTCAGTTTAAAATGAACAAGTTTGAAGAATACGATATCTATGTTAATAATAAAGACTTTTTGAAGAGCGACAAGGTTATTACCTTTACAGATACAAATGGCAAGCTTCTCGCACTTAAGCCCGACGTTACCATTTCCATAATAAAGAATTCTGATGATACAGAAGGTTGCATTCAAAAGGTTTATTACAACGAAAATGTTTACCGTGTTTCTGATGGCACACACGTTTTCAAGGAGATTATGCAGTCAGGTCTTGAATGCATTGGCGATATTGACGACTATTGCATTTGCGAAGTTCTGATGCTTGCAGCAAAGAGTCTTAATTACATTGACAGCAATTTTATGCTTGATATCTCGCATATGGGGCTTATTTCTTCCCTTTTCAATGCGGCAGACATAAACAAAGATGTTGCACCTATGTTTTTAAAAGCAATCAGCGAGAAAAACCTTCCCGAGCTTTTGAATTTGTGCGACAACCAAAAGCTTTCACAGGATTGGAGGAGTCTACTTACCAATCTTATTACTATGTATGGCCCAATTTCTGAGATTTCCAAAAAGCTCGATGTATTCTCAGTAGACAGCGATACTGAAAGCTCAGTAAATGAAATAATCACGCTTTCTTCTATGCTCGAGAGCTTTAATCTTTCAGATAAAATCCAGATTGATTTTTCAGTTGTTAACGATATGCATTACTATAATGGGTTTGTTTTCAAAGGATATATTTCTTCTATTCCCTTTGGCATTCTCAGCGGCGGTCAGTATGACAGGTTAGTTGAAAAGATGGGTAAAAAAGCAAAAGGACTTGGCTTTGCACTTTATCTTGATATGCTCGAAAGGCTCTTTACCGAAAACGAAGAGTTTGATGCCGATGTTTGTGTTCACTACGACAAAGGTGTCTCTCCTCAAAAGGTTTTGGCTAAAGTCAACGAGATAATAAACAGCGGTAAATCAGTTCTTGCAATCCGCACAAATTCACAAAAAGTGATGTGTCGTGAAAATATTTTTCTTACAGAGGAGGATGCGTAATTATGCGGCCTGTAAATATAGCACTGCCAAAGGGCAGACTTGGTGAAAAAGTATATAACATGCTCAAGGCGGCATCCTTTTCCTGCCCCGAAATCAGCAAAGACGACAGACGCCTTATATTCGAAAGCAATGACGGACTTATAAGGTACTTCTGGGTAAAGCCGTCAGACGTTGCAATCTACGTTGAACACGGCGCCGCAGATATCGGCATTGCCGGTAAAGATATTTTGCTTGAGTATAATCCCGATGTTTATGAGCTTCTGGATTTAGGAATTGGCAAATGTCGCATGGCAGTTGCCGCAAAATGCGGGTTTAGAGATAAGTCCGACAGGACACTGCGTGTTGCAACGAAGTTTCCCAATATTGCAAGCAGTTTCTACGAGAAGAAATGTCGTGATATAAATATAATAAAGCTTAACGGCTCTATAGAGCTTGCCCCCATTCTCGACTTATCAGATGTAATTGTAGATATTGTAGAAACTGGAACAACTCTTAAAGAAAACAATCTTGAAACGATTGAAACAGTTGTACCGATTTCTGCACGCCTTATTGCAAACAAGGCAAGCTTTAAATTTATGCACGAAGAAATTCAAAATGTATATAAGGCACTTCTTTCACAGTGTGAGGAAAGGGATAGCAAATGATTAAGATTTACGAATACAGCGAAATAACAAAGGACGATATCTTTGCGAGAACTGAAAGCAAAGTCGATGTTGCTGATATCGTCAAGGAAATTATAGAAAACGTCAGAGAAAACGGAGATAAAGCTCTTTTTGAATTCTCAAAAAAGTTTGACAATGCCGATCTCACCTGCCTTGAAGTCAGCGAAGAAGAAATCGACGCTGCTATATCCTCAGTAGACAAAAAAATGATTGAAATCATTACCGAGGCAAAGGAAAACATAGAATATTTCCACAAAAACCAAATTCGTAACAGTTTTATTGCCAACGATAAAAACGGTGTGGTTATGGGGCAAAAGGTTCTTCCTATAGAAAAGGTTGGTCTTTATGTTCCTGGCGGCACTGCGGCATATCCGTCTTCTGTTTTGATGAACTGTATTCCTGCAAAGTTAGCGGGCGTTAGCGAAATTGTTATGGTAACTCCTGCAGGTGGCGGAAAAATAAATCCAAATATTTTGGTTGCTGCACGCATTGCAGGTGTCGACAGAGTATTTAAAATCGGCGGTGCTCAGGCAGTTGCCGCACTTGCTTATGGAACAGAATCTGTTCCTAAGGTTGATAAAATCGTAGGTCCCGGAAACGCATTTGTAGCTGAAGCAAAAAGACAGGTGTTTGGTCAGGTCGCTATCGATATGATTGCAGGCCCGAGCGAAATTCTGGTTATTGCCGACTCTACAAATGACCCATCGCATATAGCGGCAGACCTTTTGTCTCAGGCAGAGCATGATAAAAATGCCAGTGCAGTGCTTGTAACTGACAGTCTTCCTTTCGCAAAGCTCGTTCAGGAGGAAATCGCACGTCAGGTAGAGCTTTTACCTAGAAAGGAAATCGCTTCCGTTTCAATAGATGAGAACGGTAAAATTATAGTTGTAGACA
>JAZRPN010000068.1:0-4520 GCA_045649225.1 Clostridia bacterium
AAAGACGAGATAATGCGGTGCAGTCTCGCACGTTATATCGACGCCGTCTTTCTTTGCCTGCCTTATAATTTCAACACTTTCTTTTGTTGAAATGTGGCATACGTGATATTTACATCCAACTTCTTTTACAAGCTCAATATCTCTTTTTATCTGCCCCCACTCACTTTCGGAGCAAATTCCTTTGTGATTATGCTCTTTTGCATACTCACCGTCGTGAATGTATCCGCCGTGAAGAAGTGCGTTATCCTCGCAGTGTGCCGCAATTATTTTATCAAGGCTTTTTGCTTTTAGCATTGCCTTTTTCATCATTTCGTCCGACTGAACTCCACGTCCGTCGTCTGTAAATGCAACTGCGTACTTTGCCATTTCCTCCATATCGGAAAGAGCCTCGCCCCTTTGCTCCTTGGTGATTGAGCCGTAGGGATGCACCCTTATTACTGCATCTTTCTTAATTATGTCGAGCTGAAGCTGTAAGTTTTCCAAGCTATCGGGGACGGGCGAAAGATTTGGCATGCTGCATACATCTGTAAAACCACCGTGTGCCGCTGCCTGAGTTCCTGACTTTATCGTTTCCTTATAAAAAAAGCCGGGTTCACGCAAATGAACATGTACATCTGCAAACCCCGGTAAAACAACACAATTTTCAGTGAACGACAAATCAAAGCGGTCAGAAATACCACTCTCTTTGTACGCTTTCGCTATCATATCAATATTTTCTTGTGTCATTAAATAGCTCATTTGTTTCTCCTTAAGAAGCGTGCCGCTTCACCCATGTCGCGTTCTGACTGATTTGAGAATCAATAATTTCTGCGCGCGATAAAACCTATACTTTACTATACAAAAAAGTCTGCCCGTACGGCAGACTTATTACACAACAAAATTGCATGCAGTTTATCTGCATGGTAGTATAACATATCTTGCCGACATCTCTGTATCGAGTTAAAGATATTTTCATTATAATAACATATAAACGCACTTTTGTCAATAAATTTATGCCGATTATTTTACGAGATGAAATTTCCTATACTATAAAATATAATCCATCACAAGCATAAGGCAAAAGCCTACGATAAGCGAGTACGTTGAGGCTCGTTCGTTTCCATGAGCGTGAGTTTCGGGAATCATTTCGTCGCTTATTACATAAAGCATTGTTCCGCCCGCAAACGCAAGTGCAAACGGAAGAATAGCCGTAGATACGCTTACAGCCATATATCCGATCAAAGTTCCTATAACCTCTATAAGCCCCGTTATCAGTGCAATTATGAGCGTGTTTTTCTTGCTTACGCCGACAGAAAGCATCGGTGCAATTACAACCATTCCCTCTGGAATGTTTTGCAGAGCTATACCAATTGCAATGCTGACAGCCCCCGTTACATCTCCCGATCCAAATCCAACACCTGCGGCAATACCCTCGGGGAAGTTATGTATGGCAATTGCCATAACAAAAAGAAGAATTTTGCTAAGCTTTGCGTTGTTATGCTCTTCAAATTCTGTACCCGCAAGCCTGTGAAGATGGGGCACCGCCTTATCTATCACATTCAGAAAAAGCGCTCCGCAAAAAATACCTATTATTGTTAAAGGGAGAGCCCACCTTCTGTCCCCCTCCAGGGATGGAAGGATAAGCCCTATTATTGCTGCACAAAGCATTACGCCTGCGGCAAAGCCCATTAAGATATCTGTTAGCTTATGTGAAATTTTTCTAAAAGAAAAACCTATCAGTGCACCGATTAAGGTTGCACCGCCTACGCCAAGAGCAGTAATTAAAACGAGCTTCATTTTTACACCACCTGATTTTGTTTTCTTTTCATTTTACGCCAGTTAATAAATCCGTATATGTCATTTGCAAAAAACACCACAAAGCACATCACCATCGGAAGATAGGCAATATCAACAAAGAGTGCCAATATCCACAAAATAATGAGGACAATATCATTGAGAGCATATACTAATGCATAGTACGGACTTCTGAGCATGGTAAGCACAGATGCCATAAAGCTTGTTGCTACGGAAAAGGTACTTACCCAGAGATTTGCCGTGTTAAAAAATTCAAGAACAAAGTACATAACTACGGTAATCAACGCCGTGCCCAAGGACAGAAACACCCACTTTTTCGGTGTCATCCTTGAGACCTTTACCTCGCGCTTGGTATACGGATTTTTAAGCCACGCAATAAGTGCACAAAGCGACGCGGGAGCACTCATACAAAGGTACGTAATCATTTCACCGTAGTAGCGCAAATGCCACGACACCAAAGCATACAGAATGCTGAATATGACGCAAATAAGCTGGCCGATAGGGTCGCCCTTACCAACAAAGATAAGTGCCGATGCACCGATAAGCGACGTTACAACCGACATCCAGTCAGGATTTGGAAACCCCGCCGACGATACAAATATAACCGCCAAAGAAAGTATCCATAATAATTTTTCTGCTTTTGTAAGATTTTTAACTGATTTTATAAAATTCATAACCTGACCTTGTCCTAATTATTTTTGTATATTTTATCATCATTTGTCTTTATTTGCAACAATATTATTATTCCTCTTGACAACAAAACGCGAAATGGATAAAATATTTTTATGTGTGCTGAAAAGATGTGATTATATGAAAAGGATTAGAAAAATGAACGAAGCAGCGTGGCTGCTTGGGATTATTCTGTGTGCTTTGGGCGTTTGTCTTTGTACAAAAGCAAGCTTTGGGCTATCTATGGTCGCGGCACCGCCGTACATTTTGCACCTGAAGCTATCCTCTGTGATTTCAGAGTTTTTTACTCAGGGCACAACGGAGTACATATGGCAAGGCTTTTTACTTATACTTTTATGCTTTGCAATAAAAAAGTTCCGCCCCGCATTTTTGCTGAGCTTTGTAACGGCGATACTTTTCGGGCTTACGCTCGATATGTGGCTTTTCATTTTCGGCGGTGGGGTTATGTACTCAGCTATCTGGCAAAGAATCATTGCTTTTATTCTGGGTGAGCTTATCACGGCGCTATCAATAGCATTTTTCTTTCGCACGGATATGCCCCTTATGATTTATGAGCTTATTATAAAGGAAGTTTCACTAAAATGGGGCTTTAGTCAGGGCAGGGTTAAGTTTATAAGTGATGTTTCAATGCTTGTACTTTCATTTTGCCTTGCGGTTTTTCTTAACCACAGTTTCCGCGGGATAGGTATTGGCACAATAATTATAACGCTTGTCAATGCTCCGCTCATCACATTTTTCTCTGCAATCCTTGACAGACTTTTTATTTTTAATTCATTATTCAGGAAGGGTAACGCAAAATGACAAAAAAATTTCTTGCAATCTTATTAATTCTTACAACAGTTTTTCTTTGTGCCTGCTCAAATAAGGCTCAGGATATTTCTGAGGCTAAGGCGGTTGTAGATACTTTTTTCACCGATTATAAAAACGGTAAAGTATCTGCATCAACTGCGGGTGATTACTTTGTTTCAAAAAACAAGTGTGGTGAGCTTTTTAATTTACTTATCACCGACGATGCTCTTTTCTCACCCAAAACATTAAGAGACCATTGGGGATTTTCTTCCGGTGTCATTTCTGACAGCGAAATTGAAGAGATATCAAACGCAATTATCGACGCTAAAATTGACCGTTTTTCATATAAAATAAACGAGGTTACTCCCTCACGCTTCCGTGACGGAAGATTTACTGTAAGTGTTACGCTCAATGTTCCCGTAATAAAAACAACGCTCACCGACCAGGAGTCAGATGCTTTGATTTTTAAAGCGGCGGGGGTTTCAAGCTACGAGGAACTTACCGAAAAGTTCTTTGAGGATATGAATCTTACCAAAGAACAGCAGGAAAGCTATGAACAGGAACAGTTCGCAGAGGATTTTGCAAAGTACATCCTCTCCAACCATTTTGGAAGCGCTTTAATTGAGCTTATGAATTCAGCCGACATAAGAGAGGTAGAGGCAACCATTAAGCTCGCACCTAAAGGAAAGAAACTTCTCATTGAGCAGACAACCATTAATTAATCCAATAATGGTTAAGAAAGGAATAAAACCTATGAGTGATTATATAGTAAATGCCATAACTTCAAACGGGGCAATCCGTGTAATTGTGGCAGATACCACCGAGCTTTGCAACGAAGCACAACGCATTCACAAAATGCTCCCCACAGCTGCGGCTGCACTTGGAAGAACTCTTACCGCTGCAGCAATTATGGGCAGTATGTTAAAATCTGAGGACGATAGCATAACCGTTCAGCTAAATGGCGGTGGTCCAATCGGGCGTGTGGTTGCTATCGGCAATGGACAAGGCATTGTTCGTGGCTATGTGGATAATCCCCTTGTTGACCTTCCTCTTAATAATAAGGGTAAGCTTGACGTTGGCGGCGCTGTCGGCACAAATGGTACGCCCAGCATAATCAGAGACCTCGGTCTTAAGGATCCATACGTAGGGCAGATACCTCTTACCAGCGGCGAAATAGCTGAAGACCTTACCCGCTACTATGCAGAGAGTGAGCAGCTTCCCACAGCCGTTGCGCTTGGCGTTTTGGT
>JAZRPN010000069.1:0-1915 GCA_045649225.1 Clostridia bacterium
ACATTGCCCACACTTGCAACCTCAACTGTTCCTACTGTTTTGCAAGTCAGGGTAAATATCAGGGCGAGCGTTCGCTCATGAGCTTTGAAGTGGGCAAACAGGCTTTTGATTTCCTCATTGCAAATTCGGGTACACGTCGCAACCTTGAGGTTGACTTTTTTGGCGGTGAGCCACTTATGAACCTTGATGTTGTAAAACAGCTTGTGGCATACGCACGCTCTGTTGAAAAAGCGGCAAACAAAAACTTCCGTTTTACGCTTACAACAAACGGGGTGCTTATAGATGACGATTTGATTGACTTTGCAAACAAGGAAATGTCGAACGTCGTTTTAAGCCTTGACGGACGAAAGGAAATTCACGACAGATTCCGTGTTGATTATAACGGATGCGGCAGTTGGGAAAAAATTGTGCCAAAATTCCAAAAGCTTGTTAAGGCAAGGGATGGCAAAAACTACTATATGCGTGGCACATTCACACACGCAAACCCCGACTTTGTAAAAGATATAAAAACAATGCTTGAGCTTGGCTTTACTGAGCTTAGTATGGAGCCTGTTGTATGCTCCCCCGACGACCCGTCGGCTCTTACAAAAGAGGATTTGGAAATAGTAAAACAGCAGTATGAAGAGCTTGCAAATCTTATGCTTGAAAAACGAAGCGAGGGCAAACCGTTTGTATTCTATCATTATATGATAGACCTTACGGGCGGACCTTGTATTTACAAAAGAATTTCGGGTTGTGGCTCGGGCACTGAATATATGGCAGTTACCCCATGGGGCGACCTTTACCCATGCCACCAGTTTGTCGGGGACGAAAAGTTTAAGCTTGGCGACATCTGGCAGGGCGTTACAAACACAGAAATTCAAAACGAATTTAAGGGATGCAACGTGTATTCTCATCCGGAATGCAATGATTGCTGGGCAAAGCTTTATTGTTCGGGCGGATGTGCCGCTAATGCTTATCACGCTACGGGAAATATCCGAGGCGTGTATGAGAGCGGATGTGAGCTTTTCAGAAAACGTATGGAATGTGCAATTTTCCTTGAAATTATGAAAAGTATGGAGCAGGAATAATGAACACACCGATATGTGATTTTGTAAAAAAATATATTGAGCAAAAGGCTGTCAGGCTTCATGTTCCCGGGCATAAAGGTAGCGGTGCACTTGGCTTTGAAGCACTTGATATTACCGAAATCAGCGGCGCTGACGTTTTATATGATGCAAATGGCGTTATAAAGGAAAGTCAGGAAAACGCCTCACGCATTTTCGGAACTGCAAAGACGCTTTATTCTACAGAGGGGTCTTCCCTTTGTATCCGTGCGATGTTGTACCTTGCAAAGCTTCATGCCATTGAAGATGGGAAAAAGCCTCTTATCCTTGCCGCACGCAATGCGCATAAGACCTTTATATCGGGTGCGGCAGTAATGGATATTGATGTCGAGTGGCTTGCCTCAAAAACAAGTAACCTTATTTCCTGCGAAATAGACTTGAAATCACTTGAGGATGCACTGAAAGAAAAGCGTCCCACCGCTCTGTATCTTACAAGTCCTGACTATTTAGGATATATGTGCGATTTAGAAAGCATTTCTTTGATTTGCAGAAAATATAACGTTTTGCTTTTGGTGGACAACGCACACGGTGCATATCTTAAGTTTTTGCCTGAGTCCGGGCACCCGATTGATTTGGGGGTTGATATTTGTTGCGATTCGGCTCATAAAACGCTGAGCGTTCTTACGGGCGGTGCGTATTTACATATATCCAAAAATGCACCGAAAATGCTTTTGGAAAACGCACAAAAGGCATTGTCGCTTTTTGCATCGACAAGTCCGTCGTACCTCATTTTGCAATCACTTGATATGGCAAACAAGCTTTTGGCAACCACATTCCCCGAAGAGCTTGAAAATTCGGTACAAAATGTA
>JAZRPN010000070.1:0-12801 GCA_045649225.1 Clostridia bacterium
CGGCCCGGTAGTTCAGTTGGTTAGAACGCCAGCCTGTCACGCTGGAGGTCGAGGGTTCGAGCCCCTTCCGGGTCGCCAATTTTGCTGCCCTAGCTCAGTTGGCAGAGCACTTCCTTGGTAAGGAAGAGGTCGGCAGTTCGAATCTGCTGGGCAGCTCCATATTTGTGCCATTAGCTCAGTTGGTAGAGCACCTGACTCTTAATCAGGGTGTCCAGGGTTCGAGTCCCTGATGGCGCACCATAACAAAAGCATCTTCTTTTAAGTAGGTGCTTTTTGTTATTTGTAAGCGGCGAAGGGACTCGAACCCCGAGAGGGCAACGAGCGTTAGGAAAACGATTGATAATCGTTTTTAGCGAAGTTGATGCGCAGACGGGTACCGCGAGTATTGCGGAGCGGTCGTCAAGCAGGGCATACGCGTAGCGGATGCGTCCCTGATGGCGCACCAAAAATAGGAATCACCTTTGGGTGGTTCCTATTTTTTTGTGCACCATCAGGGATTTGATTTGTGCTCTTTTTGAGATTGTGTGCTTTACCAACTGAGCGTGCGAAGTTGGTAGTCTGCAAGACCTTCGCTGCCGGTGGCAGATGAAGAAGGTCTTGCAGAAACGCAGTAGCCGAAGGTTTGAATGGGCATTTACTGCCCACGAAAAAGCTTCGATGCTACAAGGTGTCGTCCCCATTGCGGTAGCATATTGAGCTATAGTTGCAGAGTCTATGCATTCCAATCCCCTGATGACATCATCAGGAATTCAGCTTACTTTGTAACAATCTGTATTCGGTTGGCGCTACGCCCACCCTTGATGAAAAGCATTTAGAAAAAGCAAAACTGTCAGAAAAACCGACCGAACACGCAATTTCAGCAACAGTAAAATCGGTCTCAGCAAGCATTTTCTTTGCTGTTCTTATGCGACAATCCGTTATAAAGCTCTTTGGAGATTTGCCAAACGCTTCTTTGAATATTTTATAAAGGTAGGGCTGGCTGACGCCTAAAAGCCTTGTAAGATTTGAAATGGTTAAATTTTGTCCTAAGTTGGTCTTGATGTAGTTTACAGAGAAATCCAGATATTCTTGTGCCGCAGTCTTATCTTCGGAAGATTCATTTTCCGTGCTGACATGATATTTAAAAACGGAAAAAAACAGTTCAAGCATTTTTGCGTCATTGATGATTTTTCTGTTCTGAGAAATTGCCAGTTCCTTTATTTCAAATAGCTCACGAGGGCATTTGTGCATGAAAGTGAAATTTTCGTTAGGATTATAATACTGCAGGAATTCCTCCATTTTCGTATCTACACTTGCAAACCACAGAAGTTCCCAAGGGTCATCACTGTCAGGGTATATATGCTCTGTCATATCAGGAGTTACAATAAAGCCTTCCCCTTCGTGAAGGGGTGTATTATTATAAAACCCTTTTCCCGATAAAACATAACAAATAAGATAGCAATCTCTTTTCCTGGGTCCAAAGGTAGTGTCCGACACATCTGCCGAATACCCAATAATATTGACTTTTAATGTTGGGAGTTGCCCCATTGCATAAAGTTTATATCGCATAATATTATACCTCTTGTTATGATTTTAACATGTTTGGTTATGATTTGTCAATGTACAAGTGGTTTTTACGGGAGTATTATTTGAATATAATAAATTCATACAGGAGATGTTTTTATGAAAGCAGGATTTTCAAAGGTTTGCATAAACCCGCCCTACGGCGCTCCCATAATAGGATACTATGAAGAAAGATTCGTGAAAGGAATTCACGATGATTTGTTTGTAAGAGCAACTGCTTTTGACGATGGAGAAAGAAAAGCTCTTATCATTGCAGTTGACATTTGTCTTATGGCTCAGAAATACTATGACGACTGTAAAAAAGCCATAGAAGAAGCAACAGGTGTTTGTGGAGAAGCGATTTTTATCAACTGCTCCCACACTCACACGGGTCCCCTTTTGGGAAAGGACTTTGCTTCCGAAAAGGGAAGCAGTACAGCTTATGACGAATTCTTCGTTACATCTGTAAGGGATGCAGCAATTTACGCAATAGCAGACTTACATGAGGCAACCGTCGAAACAGCATCCTCGGTAGCAAAAAATATTTCCTTTATACGTCGTTACCGTATGAAGAACGGGGGCGTTCAGACAAACCCGGGGATTAATAATCCCAATATTGCCCACGCGCTCGGCACTCCCAACGAAACAGTGAAGCTTATCAAAATAAAAAGACAAAATAGCGATGATATTGTTATAATTAATTTTGGCACTCATCCCGATTCTGTTGGCGGCGAGTATATTAGTGCTGACTATATGGGATATGTCTGCGATACTGTAGAAAAAGCAGTGCCAGGTACTAAGTGTATGTTTGTTTTAGGGTGTCAGGGCGATGTCAACCATGTCAACGTAAGCCCCACAAAGGGTGAGGCAGCAATTTCTAAAATAGACTTTGATGGCGTTCCCAGAAGTAATGCTCTCGCTGAGCATATGGGCAGGATTATAGCCGGCGCGGCTCTTTCAGTTTACTCAATAACTGAGGAGGTTAAAGCAGATAAAATATCATATGCCTCAGCAAGCGTTGAGCTTCCCTCGCATCAGGAAAACGACCGTTTGGATGAAATCAGAAATACCTATAATTTGTATGCTTCCGGAAGATCAAGTGAGCTTCCGTTTAAAGAAATGGAACTGACAACAGCCATTGCCGAAGCTAAGCGTATCATAAAGCTTGAACACGGGCCTGAATCCTTTACGTTTTTCCTTTCCGCAGTAAAGATAGGTGATTTGGTGTTTGCAGGCATAGGTGGCGAACCCTTTACCGAAATAGGCAATCGAATTTGTGCAGGCTCTCCGTTTGAAAATACAGTGCTTTGCTGCCTTACCAACAGTCAAGGTGGATATATTCCCACTCGCTCAGCATATGAGGAAGGCGGATATGAAGCAAAAAGTTCTGTTCTGAGGCCGGGCAGTGATGATATTATCGTTGAGGGCATGACCAAGCTTCTCAACCAAATTAAATGACGCAATTCAAAGGAATATATTTAGAGTTGCCGCCTTCATAAAAGCGACACTTTAAACAACAATACGCTATAAAGACCGATTTTATGGGATTATTATATATCAGGAGGTTACATAATGAATAGTCTTAAAGCAGGCTTCGGCCGTGCAAACATCAATCCGCCAATGGGGATTTATATCAGAGGTTATTTCAAACCAAGATATGCCGAGGCAATCCTCGATGACCTTGAGGTGAATGCACTTGCACTTGAGTGCGGAGAAACAAGGACAATTCTTATCTCGGTTGACCACTGTGGCATCGAACAGGTGCTTTCTTCTGTATACAGAAAGGCTGCAAGTGAAGCCACCGGCGTTCCTATGGAAAATATTATTATATCTACGACTCATACTCATACGGGTCCGGCTCTTGTGTTAAATTCAGAAGTTGAACTGACAAAAGAGTATACAGCTTTTGTTGGGCGTAGAATTGCAGATACAGCAAAATTTGCAGTAGATGATCTTAAAGATGCAAAAATGGGATATGGCAAAGGAACTGCACCCAATGTTGCATTTATCCGCAGATATCTTATGAAGGATGGAAGCATAAAAACAAACCCCGGCGTTAATAACCCTGACATTGTTCGTCCTATAGGAGATATAGATGATAGCGTAAACGTGCTCCGATTTGACCGAGATGGTGCAGATACTGTTGTTTTTGTTAACTTTGCAAACCATCCCGATGTTGTCGGTGGTTCAAAGATTTCTGCCGACTGGCCGGGACTTCTCAGAAAAGACGTTGAGAAAATTCTTGATAACACCAAATGCATATTCTTCAATGGTGCTCAGGGTGATGTAAACCACGTTAATGTACATCCCAAGGGCGGGGACTTCAACGGAATGTTTAACGACTTTGACGACGTATCCAGAGGATATGCTCATGCAGAATATATAGCACGTGTTGTAACAGGTGGCGTGTTGCAGGCTTTTGATAAGGTAAACTATGTAGACGTCAATTTCCTTACAAGTAAGCAGGAGGTTATTAATGTCGCTTCAAACAGACCCGATCCCAAGGATATTCCCGAGGCTCATCGTATAAACGACTTGCACAACGCAGGCAAGGACAGCGAACTTCCTTACGAGGGCATGATGCTTACAACCGTAGTTGCCGAGGCGGCAAGAATGGTGCGTCTTGAAAACGGGCCGGATGCTTTTGATATGCGTCTTTCTGCAATAGCTATTGGTCCGGTTGCAATTATAGGTATTCCCGGAGAGCCTTTTAACGGCGTTGGAAAAGGCCTTAAACAGACCGAAGGATATGATATGATTATTCCGTGTTGCCTTACAAACGGTTCCGAGGGTTATTTCCCCATGCAGGATTCATATGACGAAGGTGGATACGAGGCAAGAAGCTCAAGATTCAAAGCAGGGGTTGCAGAATACATAATTGCAGAAGGTCAAAAACTTCTTTCAAGCCTTAAATAACAAAAAACCGTGGCAAAAGTACTAAACTTACCACGGTTTTTTTGTACAGTTCTGCGGGTTTCTCCCTTGACACTATTCCGCTTTAGTGATAAAATTTACGCATGGAGGTGCTTATTAAATGCTAGCTATAACAAATGCAGTGCTTGTAATGAAAGACCATTACATTCCCGATTCTACTATCATAATGGAAAACGACAGGATTGTCGACTTTGGCAAAAAGCTTCCCGTTCCCGAAGGTGCAGAAGTTATCGACGCCCGGGGTCTTTTTGTCGGTCCCGGTCTTATTGACATACATACCCACGCAGACGGAAATACATATTTTCACGATGACCCCGTAAAATGCTCAAGAACACTTCTTGACCACGGTGTAACATCGGTGCTTCCGGCACTGTTTTACAGTATGAACAAACAGGAGCACCTTGACGCAATAAACAAGTATAAGGAAGCTATAAAAAATGGCGAATGCCAGAACATTATCGGTGTTTATATGGAGGGTCCGTACCTTAACCCCGATTTTGGATGCGATAAGGAAAAAAACGTCTGGAAAGACGCTATCGTAGAAAAGGACTACGCCGAGATCGTTGAGGCGGCAAAGGATTTTGCAAAGGTATGGTGCGTTGCTCCCGAAAGAGAGGGCATCGTGGACTTCGTAAAGTACGTTAAGCGTGAAATACCCGAGATTGTATTTTCCGTTGCTCATTCCGAGGCTACCCCAGAGCAGATAGAGGCACTTATGCCCTACGGTCTTAAATTGGGTACACATCATACCAACGCAACGGGAACACTTGAAAATTATCCCGAGGTTCGTGGCGTGTGCGTTGACGAAACGGTAAACTATAATAATGATATTTACGCAGAGCTTATCTGCGATTCGATGGGCGTTCACGTTCACCCTTATATGATAAGGCTTGTAAAGAAAATCAAAGGTCAGGACAGGATTATCCTTATTGCCGATGCCTTCGTAGCCGACGGACCACCGCTCAAAGGTCTTGAGGAAGCTCACGATATTAACTTTGACTGGGGCGGGGATATCGCAGGCTCCAAGCTTACGCTTGACGTTGCGTGCCATAATATGATGGTGCACACAGGCGGCTCCGTTTGCGATGTGTTTAAGTACGCATCACTTAACCCCTCACGCCTTCTTAATATGCCCGAAATAGGCAGCATCAAAAAAGGTAACCTCGCAAACCTGATTATCGTTGACCAGTGGTTCAATGTTAAAAACACAATCTTAAAAGGTAAGGTTGTGAAATAATGAAAAAATAGTCAGTCTTATTTTAACAATTTCTTTAGTTTTCGGAATTAGTATCATTGTTTCTGGTAATGGTACAAATTTTTCGGATGTTTCTGAAGATCATTGGGCTTTTTCTTATATTTCTATGGCATCAGAGCAGGGGATTATTAATGGCGTAGGAAACAACAGGTTTAACCCTGAAGGACTCCTCCCCTATGGCGAAGCCCTGAAGCTTGCCTCGGAAATCCACGCAAACTATCATGGTAATGTGATTGAAGAGCCATCCACCAAAGGTCATTGGTCAAATAAATATGTTCAATATGCCACAAAAAACAAAATTATAACCGAGAGAAAGAGCATAGGCCTTGACAGCTACATCACACGTGGTCAGATGTTTATATACTTTGCCAACTCATTGCCGGAAACAGAGTTCCCTATAGTCAACGAAGTTCCCCATTATTACAAGGATTATTCTACCGCTTCGGAACGATTGTATTATGGCGGTGTGGTTTTGGGCAACGGGGAAAGTTTTGAATCTGATAAGAATATCACAAGGGCTGAAACCTCCGCTATAGTATGCAGGATTATTGACAAAAGTTTGCGAAAAACCTCTGTCCGTGATGATATTGAATATATTCAGGAGCCTGCCAAAAAAGCTTTAAAGGTTATAAACAATGAGAGAAAAAAATTAGGTCTTGAAGAAATTATAATTGACCTTACTCTTACAAAGGGCGTTGTCAGTTATGATAATAATGTAACCAACAACAGATGGAACGGAATGCCTCTTAAAGATTTGGAATATCATATGAAGATGCGAAATGTTGAATATACCTATTTAAGAGAAATAAGGGGTGTAACCACCTGTATGACTATAGATGAAGTTATAAATTCGTTTATAACCACTCCCGAATTATACGAAACTATAACCGACCCTAATATAAAGAAAATGGGCTTTATCGCCTGCGGATTTTCTATAGACATAGGCGAGCTTAGCTGGACTGTATTGTTTACAGATTGATTTTCCGAAATAATATTTACAAACAGTTTCCGGCAGAGTGGCCGACGCAATCTAAAAAGAAGGTAAGGTTGTAAAATAACCAAATGAGTAATACTAGAGAAAGCGCATCAAAAGTCAATAAAGATTTTCGTTTTCTTACAGGCAATGCAATAAAAATTATTGCCGTGATTTCGATGTTCATTGACCATTTCTATAAGGTAATCATAAAACCGCTGATGCCCGATGGATGGCTTGTGCCTGTTTTATCGCAAAGCTTCAGTCCGGCTCAGGTTAAGTTTGCGGAAAAGCTCGTAAACTATGCGTTTTACGGCGCGGGGAGGATTGCGTTTCCTCTATTCTGCTTTTTGCTTGCCGAAGGGTTTTATTACACAAAAAGCAGAAAACGCTATCTATCCTTGATGGCGGTCTTCAGCTTGCTGTCCGAAATTCCCTTTGACCTCGCTTTTTTTGGTGAGGCAACGAAAATATTAGGCACGTTCCCTTTCTATTTTGGATATCAGAACGTCTACTTCACCCTTTTCTTAGGGCTATGCGCACTTTGGTGCATAGACAATGTCAAAATAAGGTCAGATAAGCCTTACGCCAACACCCTTTCAATTGTGCTTAAAACGCTTTGCGTATTTGCACTGAGCCGGCTCGCAACGCTTATCTGCGCTGACTATCAATTCAAGGGTGTGCTGTTTATCGTCGCATTCTATCTGATGCGCAAGAGCAGAGTTCATCAGGCACTGTTGTTTTTGGTGGTCTACACGCTATCATACCGTGCTTTTCCGTCCGTATTTATCTTGTTTTCAACGCTTATTTTATGCTTATACAACGGAAAACGTGGCACCCTGAATTTGAAGTACTTTTTCTACTTCTTTTACCCCGTGCATCTGCTTCTGATATATCTTCTCAGCCTTGTAATGTAATATTGTCAATACAAAAAGGGAATCACATGGCCACCACTTCCTTATCTGGTGGTGGCCTTAGTGATTCCCTTTTCTATACTCCGTTGGGGTTTTGCCTACCCTTGCCTTAAATGCCTTGGCAAAATACTGCGGGCTCTCAAAGCATAGCTTTTCCGAAATGGAGGTTATGCTTTCCTTTTTATCGAGCAGCTTTTTCGCCTCGTTAATCTTAAGGTCCTGGTAGTACTGCATTATCGTAACGCCCTTAAGCTCCCTGAAAATGGCATTGAGATATGTTTTGCTGTAAAACATTTGCTTGCAAATCTGTGAAAGCGTAATCTTGGCGTAGACGTTTCCTTCAAGCAGCTTGATAATTTCCTTTGTGATAGAATTTTTTACGTCCGATGCATTTGTAGCAACCTGAATGTTCTGGTTGTTATAAGTTACCGACTGAACAAGCTTAATCAGTACCTCTTCAATATAGTTTTCGATAAGCTGCTGCGAGCCAAGGCGTGGCTGAGCACTGAGCGTCAGCTTGTTATCAAACGGGAAGACAAATGTGGCTCTCGCCTCGGTAAGAATTTTTTCGATAAGCTCCCTTACCTCGCCTCGTGGGTGCTTTACCCCGCTTATGATGGGAATTATGTTGGACTTACTCTTAAAACAAACGACCAAAACGGTGGCATTTTTCCCGTCTTCAACGCAGTACGAATGCGAAAAATTGGGTGGGATAAGAAAAAACTCGTGCTCACCCAGAACAATTTTTTCACTTTGCGTTTTACATGTTATTGTGCCCTTTTCCACATAAACGAACTCGTAAAACGGGTGCGACTCCTCAGGATAAAAGAAGTTTTCACCGACCTCAAGGTACTCAATTGTTACAAGGTGCTGAACTGTTATTAACTTTTTTACAGTGTAGGTGTAATACTTTTTCATACCTACACAATAGCACACAAATGCAAAAAAGTCAATCCCGATAAAATGAGTTTTATTTTTTGCACTTTTTGTTTTATTTTATCCACTGTAATAAACCCTCATAATGATATAATTCTTATAAGGGAAGTGATATTATGAAAATTATTTGTGCGTCATTCCAGTGCGAAGCAAACACCAGGGCAAAAGCTCATCCGCAAAAGTATGATTTTGAATACTTTAAAGGCGATGATATTTTTAAAAAGCTTGTAGTAAAGGATGTCTTTACAAAGGCAGGCTTTGAGGTTGTTCCCTCAATTTACTCGGTTGCACTCCCCTCTGCAACGGTAGAAAAGGATATCTACCTTTATTATGCAGAGCAGATACTCGATACCGTAAAGGCAAATGCTGACGCCGACGGAGTTTACATCTTCTTCCACGGAAGTATGGAGGTTGAGGAAATCGGTAGCGGCGAGCTTTACCTTCTTAAAGAGATTAAAAAGATTGTTTCGGAAAAGTGCGTTATTTCTCTTGCAATGGACGCACATGCAAATATAACAGACGAACTGTGCGACTTCGCTGACATCGTAAGCGGATTCAAAACAGTTCCCCATACCGATCAGGCAGCAACTGAGCTGAGAGCTGCAAACGGCCTTGTAAGAGCAATTAAAACAGGCGTAAAGCCGCATATGTATATTCAGAGAGTTCCTTTCCTTTTGAAGAACGATACTCTTCTTACAGGTGAAGAACCGCTTAAATCTCTTATTGAAGAGACACTTGAACTTGAAAAGCAAGACGGCGTTTACACAGCTAACCTTTTCCTCGGTCATTGCTGGATAGATGCACCGAATACAAGTGCCGCAACAGTTGTTTGTGCAACTGACAAAAAGGTTGCGGAGGAAATTACAAAATCACTTGCAAACAAGCTTTGGGCAACACGCAAGATGTATAAATTCAAGATTGAGGCAGAAATGCCTGAAAAATCGATTGACCTTGCACTCAGCGGAAACGAAAACAGAATTTTCATCACCGACAGCGGCGATAACACAACTGCAGGCGCCGAGGGAGAAAGCACCGATATACTTCGCCTTTTCCTTAATAAGGATGTTACAAAGCCCGTTTGTGTTGCAGGTATCACCGATGGAGAGATCGTCGAAAACCTTTGGGATAAAAAAGACGGCGAAAGCGTTTTTGTTGAAAAATTCGGCAAAGAAGCAACCGTAAAGGCACACGGCAACATCTTAGGCTGGGGTAAGGAGCTTATAGGCAGAAGCCTTTGCTTAAGTTTTGGAAACGTCGACGCCATCTTCACTGAAAAACGCAGTGCATTCATTGAAAAACGTAATTTTGACGAGGCAAACACCGACCTTCTCTCATACAGAGTTGTCGTTGTAAAGTTAGGATATCTTTTCACAGAGCTTAAGCCATTTGCAGACCGTGAGATTTTTGCACTCTCTGACGGCGCAAGCTGTGTGGAGATTGAAAGACTTAACCTTAAGAAAATTATCAGGCCTATGTACCCTCTCGATGAATTCGATTGGGAAGCCTGATGAAATAGAATTTATTTTAGGAGGAAGAAAAATGTCATACTACAATCAACAGGAAACAGACAAAAGAATTCAGAAAGTGGTAAACCTTTTGAACGAAAAGGATACCGACATCGCAGTTATCTACTTTGATGAGCTCAACGTTGCTAACGGCTGGTATCTTACAGGCTGGGTAGGCCAGTTTGAAAAGGGTGCAGTTTTGGTTGGCAGAGACGGAACAACAATGCTTCTCGGCGGTCCCGAAAGCGAACCGTTTGCAAAGCAGTCATCAGCTATCCACGACACAAGATGCTTCAAGGTATTCATGGTGCCGGATGAAGAGTATCCCCTTGCAACAATCATCGGCTTTGAAGAGCTTTTTGCAGAACTCAACAAGAAGTTCCCCGTTAAAAAGGTTGGTCTTATCGGTACAGGCGAAATGCCCTACCTTGTTCATCAGGACCTTGTTAACGGCTTCGAAGGTTGCGAAGTTGTTGACCTTACAGATGACTACATCAAGTTAAGATACATAAAGAGCGACTGGGAAGTTGAGCAGGCTCGTCAGGCAACAGTTCTCTGCTACGATGCTTACAAGGCAATGATGGAAAAGGTAAAGGCAGGCAACAAGGAATACGAAGTTGCAGCTGCAGGTGAAGCAGTTTGCCGTGCAAACGGTGCAAACGGCTTTGCATATCAGACAATCGTTGGTAGCGGTGTTCGTTCAAACGCAGTTGTTCCCACAGCTACAAACAAGGTTATGGAAAACGGCGAAATGGTAATGCTCGGTATCGCTCCCCGTATTAACGGCTATGCAGGTACATTCGGCCACACAGTTCCCGTTAGCGGTGAATACACACCCGAACAGAGAAAGTGCCTTATCGATATGATTGAGGTTATGCGCGATGTTAAGGATATGCTTAAGATCGGCAACACAGGTCGTCAGATTGACGCTGCAGGCCGCGTTCTTTACGAAAAGGGCGGTTACCTCAAGTACATGGTATGCCCCTTTGCTCACACAATGGGTCTTATGGAAGCTGAGGCTCCTTTCTTCGGACCTAACAGCGACGACGTACTTGAGAAAAATATGATTATCAACGTAGACGTAAGCTTCTTCGGTCATCCCACACTCAACGGTCTCAGAGTAGAAACCTGCTACGTTATCACAGAAAACGGTGCAGAACCGCTTTGCCCCGAATTTGAGGAAGAGCTTTTCAACTACGTAAAATAAAACATAAGGAGAATGAAAATGAAGTACGGTAAAAAGAACTGGGTATTTTGTGATGGAGATTTGCCGCCAAGTGGCGATAATCCCGAATTTCAGGGTCACGAGGCTCTTATGATTACAAATGTGGGCAAAAAGGACGCTCACATCCGCATAAGAATTCTTTTTGAAGACAAGCCCGTGTACGACAAAATCACACTTGACCTCAATGCAGAAAGAACAACCTGCCTTCGTCTTGACAAGCCTATCGGTAAGGAGCAGTATCAGATTCCTTTCGGTCAGTATGCTATCCACGTTGTTTCAAACGTTCCGGTATGTGCATGCTTCGGCAGACTTGACGTAAGACAGACAAATATGGCTTACTATAGCCCTGCAGGATATTCTTTCTAATAGAATGTAAGATCATAAAGAGATGGTGCGTTGCGCCATCTCTTTTATTTTAAAATGTTATTTACTTTTCCCCTCATCAATGTTAAAATAAATTAGAGGTGATTGTTTTGATTAAAACAAAAGAACAATTAAAAGTAAATAAGGAATACAACGCGCAGGGCGTTGAAAAAATGTACCTTGCAGATTTGGCAGACTTTGAGGGCAGACACCCAAAGCTCGATACTTTCTCTGCAGTAAGCCTTAAGGTTGGCGAGGAAGTGGGCTTCCACGTGCACGAGGGCGAGTTTGAAAGCTACTATATAATCTCGGGCAAGGGTCTTTACCTTGACCACGATAAAGAAGTTGAGGTTCTTCCCGGCACAGTTACATACACTCCGTCAGGCAAGGGCCACGGCATCAAAAACATTGGCGACGAAACTCTTGAGTTTATCGCTCTTGTAATAAAAAACTAAAAAAACGAAAGAAGGTATTAAAATGAAAAAGGTATTAGCACTCGTTATTGTAATGTTGTTTGTTTTATCAGCTGTTCCGACATTGGCAGCAGATGTTTCAACAGTTGTAAACCCCGTTGTTGTAAATGGTGAGGAAATTAAGTTTGACCAGGGCCCCGTTCTTTGCGATTCGATTTTGATGCTGCCGCTTAGATTTATTGTGGAAAAGTTTGGCGCAGTTGTTTCCTGGCATGGCGAAATGCAGACAGTTTTCTGCAGTCTTGGGGAAAATGTTTCCACACTTCAGATAGGCAACAACAAGTTATTTGTAAACACCGATTCAATTGAGCTCGAAGCAGCCCCGATTTTGCTCGGTGACAGAACGCTTGTGCCCACTGCAGTTATCGAAAGTATCACTGGCCTTACCTGTGTGTGGGAAGACGGAAAGCTCTACATAGGCTGAGGGGCCTAAAATAAAAACTTGACATTGTCTCTCCTTTTGTATTAGAATTGTACAAAAGGAGAGATTTTTTTATGAAATTTTTTATGGCTACAGGTCCTGATAAATTCGCTTTCGGTGAGATGGAAATTCCAAAGCCGAATGATTACGAAGTACTTGTTAAAAACGAGGGTTGCCTTGTTTGTAACTCTACAGAATGGATGATTATTGATCATCTCTACGCAACACCCGATTACCCGGTTGCTTTTGGGCACGAGTGT
>JAZRPN010000071.1:0-3679 GCA_045649225.1 Clostridia bacterium
CGTCGAATAAAAAAACGAGGAGAGTGAGACTTATGAAAAACAAAAAAATCATTTCTGCACTTGTTGCTATTTCCATTGTTCCGCAAGTAGCGATGGCAAAGGTAAATTACACAGTGCAAAAAGGAGATACCTATTGGTTAATATCTCAAAAATTCAACACTACACTGAGAAAAGTGCTCGAAGAGAACAACACAAGCTCGTCATCTGTGCTGAATATAGGTGATATCGTAACGGTTCCGTCTTCAACATATATCGTTCAAAAAGGCGATACATACTGGCTTATTGCAAATAAGTGCGGCGTAAGTTTAAAAGAGATTTTAAGCGCAAATAACGCCACCGAAAGCACCGCTCTGTATGTAGGAGATAAGATTAAGATTCCCACATCTGACACAGGCAATAAGAATTACCATACTGTTCAAAAAGGTGATACTTACTGGCTTATATCCCGACAATACGGCGTTAGTCTGTCGTCGCTTTTGAAGGCGAATAACGCCACTGAAAACAGCGTTTTGAACATTGGAGATAAGGTTCTTATTCCATCAGGCCAAAATAGCAACACGCAAAAGCCTTCGGGTAACTATATTACATACGAAACCTACACAGTAAAACAAAATGACACGCTCTGGTCCATTGCAATTGACTGCAAAATTCCGATGGCAGAGCTTTTAAGTGCAAATAATATGACAGAATCAAGCTACGTTTACGCAGGTATGAAGCTTAAATACCCAATTCATCACATTGCCGTTAAGGAAACAGTATCTGCCAATCACGGCGAGCTACTTGACTGGTTTTCAGAGGCACAGTATGTCATCCCTATAAACACTGACTTTACTATTGTCGATTTTGCGACAGGCAAAAGTTTTAAGGCGCGCCGAACCGTAGGAAGCGGACATGCGGATTGCGAGCCGCTTACTGCAAGTGATACTGCAATAATGAAAGAAATATTCGGCGGAACTTTCAGTTGGAAAAAACGTAGTGTGCTTGTACTTTACAATGGACGAAAAATAGCCGCAAGCATGGCAGGTATGCTCCATGCTGGCAACGAATCCGCTGCCGGCGGTTCCTGGACTTCATGGAGAAGCGACAACTACGGTGCAGGCACAAATTACGACTATGTCAAAGGCAACAACGCCGACGGTCATTTTGATTTGTACTTCTATAATTCAATTGGCCACAGCAGCGGAGTTGTAAATGAAACGCATCAGTCAAACATAAGAACAAGTGCGGGTTTGAAATAAAAAAAGACGGCTAAGCCGTCTTTTTTTAGTCTGTCATATTGTCAAAGTAACCCTGAACAAGAACAATCGGTGTACCCTTGTCCCCTGAACCACTTGTAAGGTCGCAAAGCGAACCTATAAGGTCTGTCAGACGACGTGGTGTTGTTCCCTGAGATGCCATGTTACCAACAAGGTCGCTACCTTTCTTTTTAATAGCATCAGCAATTGCATTTTTAAGCTCTTCGCCCTTGAGATTTGCGAAATCGTTATCTGCAAGGTACTTAAGCTTCAATTCGTTGGGAGTACCCTCAAGACCGGGAGTGTATGCGGGCGAAACAATCGGGTCAGCAAGCTCCCAGATTTTACCCACAGGGTCTTTGAATGCTCCATCACCGTAAACCATAACTTCAATGTTTTTACCGCAACGCTCTTTGAGCTGTTTTGAAACACTGTATACCATATCAAAGCAATCCTGAGGGAAAAGCTTGATTGAATCTTCTGTTGATTTGTTAGAGCCTAAAAGACCGTATTTTTCGTTAAAACCGCTTCCGTCAACCGATTTTGTAAGGATATCGTCAAGACCGCAAACGCACTTTGCTCCTGCATCACGCAGAATACGTTTTGTGCGAGCACGGGTATGAATATCGCAATTGAGCACACAGTCTGTATATCTCAAAATCACACGGGGGTCGTTAGCAAAGATAATCTCTGCCTCTGCACCGCAGGAACGGATAAGGTCCCCGTAATATGTTACGTAGTCAACTCCTGTGAACGGATGGACATTTTCACCAAACAGTTCACGATATTTTTCTTCTGATAAAACATCAGAATACGGATTAACGCCTGCTTCATCAACCTGGTCAAGAGAGATAAGTGCGTTACCTACTTCATCACTCGGATAGTTTAACATAAGCACAATTTTCTTAGCAGCCTTTGCAATGCCGCGAAGGCAAATAGCAAAACGATTACGGCTCAGGATCGGAAAGATTACACCGATAGTTTCGCCACCGAGCTTTGCTTTAACATCCTTTGCAATTGCATCCACAGATGCATAGTTACCCTGTGCACGAGCCACAACAGACTCTGTAACTGCTACAACGTCTTTATCTCTGAGTTCAAAACCTTCAGCCTCAGCAGCCTCTATTACACTGTCTACAACAATATTTGCGATGTCATCTCCCTCACGAATAATCGGGCAACGAACACCTCTTGAAATTGTTCCGACCTTTCTTTCCATAAAAAATCCCTCCAACTATTGACTTTAGTTTTCATTATTATTATAATACTTATGTATTCATAAGTAAAATATATAATTCTTACAACAGTGATAAGGAGAACTTATATGAAAACAAAGCTCGACTATTACAAAATTTTCTATGAAACAGCCCGACATTCATCGTTTTCGACTGCTGCACGCAACTTATATATATCACAGTCTGCAATATCGCAGTGCATAAGTCAGCTTGAAGAAGATTTAAATACTCAGCTTTTTTTACGCTCACGAAAGGGTGTTTCTCTGACACGCGAGGGAGCACTTTTGTTTCAGAAAATCGAAAGTGCAATAAAAACCATCGAACAGGGAGAAACCCTTTTGGCAAGGCTTCAGCACCTTGAGAGCGGCTCGCTTTTTATAGCTGCAGGAGATACCATAACAAAGCACTATCTTCTTCCCTATCTTGAAAAGTTTCATATTATGTATCCCGGAATACGTATAGAAATGGCTAACTCGTATTCATCACGTATGCTGCAGTTTGTAAAAGAAGGCAAAGCAGAACTTGCATTTGTGAATTTGCCAGCAAATGATGAAGAACTTCATATCAAACCCTGCTTTGAAATTCATGATATTTTTGTTTGCAGTTCCGAGCACAACGCAAAGGAAAGATACACCTGGGATGAAATATCGAAAGAAGCACTTATCCTGCTTGAAAAAAATTCTTCATCACGAAAATATATTGACGACAGCTTCCTTTCAAAAGGAATAACTCTTGCACCGCAGATTGAAATTGCAGCGCACGATATGCTCGTACAATTTGCATCGATAAACTTAGGAATTTCCTGCGTTGTCAGAGAGTTTGCAAAGGATAGTCTGGCAAGCGGAGCAATCAGGGAAATAAAGCTTAATCCCCCTGTCAAATCACGCAATATCGGATATGCTTATCTTAAAAACAATCCGCTTTCAATGCCTGCTCAGGCGTTTCTCAACCTTATCAATAATTCAAACGAAAATAATGCTTAAATTTTGCATATTTTTGTTGACATAAATTAATGTTTGTGTTATCATATTACCGTGTTACCGTGTTAGCGCACTAAAGCGAAGAATTTAAGAGGTGTTATAATGGAAAAAAATATTGAAACACTTGTCTCACAAATGGGAAGTATTTACCGTCAGTTCGGCTATTCTCAGTTTAAAATGAACAAGTTTGAAGAATACGATATCTATGTTAATAATAAAGACTTTTTGA
>JAZRPN010000072.1:0-5417 GCA_045649225.1 Clostridia bacterium
TCTTTTGCGATTTCGGCAAGCTCTCCGCCGCCACCGCCGTTACATACCGCAACTTTTTTAATAACCTTATCCGCAGTAAATGTAGAAAAGAGTGTTTCAACACCGAATTCTTTCTTTATTTTATTACAAAGTGCTTTTGCAGTTGTGTCGGCGGTACATACTCTTCCAAGGTTACCCAAAATGTTGGAAGTTGCCGTAAGTCCAAGCTTTGAAACAACATAGTCGGTTAGTCCTCCCGGTGCACTGTCAAGATTTGTATGCGCACTGTAAATCGAGATGTTGTTTTCAAGCGCAAGAACAATCGCCTTGCCTAAAGGTGAGATGTCGCTCACAGACTTCATTGCATTAAAAATAAACGGATGGTGCGTTATTATAAGCTCCGCCCCCAAAGAAACAGCCTCCTCGACAACGCTCTCGGTACAGTCAAGGCAAATAAGCGCCTTTGACACTTCTCTTTCTGCCTTTCCTGCAAGAAGACCTATGTTGTCAAAATCCTCTGCGTATTCAGGCGGAAACTTATTTTCAAGAAATGCAGTAATCTCCGATAACTTAACCATTTTCAATCAACCTTTCATATTCAGCTTTAAGAGATAGGTACTCCTCTTTTTTGTCGGAACCCGATGCCCCCATTTTTTTAAGAATACTTTCAATCTCGTAAAGCCTGTATCTTACATAATCCTCAAAAAGAGGCGGGCGTGTAGCGATAAGGCAAGGCCCGATTTCGCACTCCACTCGGCTGAGCGGTTGTGATGATTTCCTTACAACAAGCATTGCAACATACATCTTGCGTGTTTCGCGGCAAACGGCCTCTTTCTCGATAGAATAACCGTTTTTGTAAAGAAATTCACGCAGTTCTTTGTGCATCGTCTGCGGTTGAAGAACAAACTTTTCAGCACCTTTATCTGTCTTCATAATCCGTGCTATAAGCTCGCCACCCATACCTGCTATTACGGCAGTATCAGCCTCGCCGTATGATAAATTTGAAAACCCGTCAGAAAGACGTGTTTCAATCTTTGAAGAAAGCGAAAATGCCTCTATATTTTTCTGTGCCTGAGATAAAGGCCCCTCGTTTATATCCGTAGCGATTACTTTTTCGGCAAGGCCTTTTTCAAAAAGTGCAATCGGGACATATCCGTGGTCGGTGCCAATATCGCAAACAGAGCGGCTTTTTGGCACGAGCGAAAGTATCATTTCAAGTCTTGGGGTTAAGTGGTTGTCAATGTTTTGCATTCTTTCACCTTTACTTCGTAATTATTCCTTCATCACGCATACTTGTGTATTGTAAACTGTTCGCCGCAATAATATGGTCCGCCACTTCAATGCCGACCGCCTCAAAAACGGAGCAAAGCTTTTTAGTAAACTGCCTGTCGTTTTCCGATGCTATAAGACTTCCCGACGGGTGATTGTGTGCCAGTATAACGGCTGACGAGTTGTGCCTGAGAGCGCACTCAAGCACTTTCCTCGGATGAACATTTGTCTGCGAAACAGTTCCCTCATCGATAATTTCGAAAGCAAGAATATGTCTTTGGGCATCAAGGCACACAAGTGCAAAAACCTCGTTTTTGAGAAGCCCTATCCTGCTGCAAACATATTCCCCTGCGTCGCCCGTCGACAAAATTTTGTCAAGACTGCGAGTTGCAAGGCTTGCATAAAGCTGCGAGAGCTGGGGGATAAGCTTTATAAGTAGGGCGGAGTGCGAGCCTATGCCCTCAACTTCCAAAAGCTCCTTTTCGCTCGCGTTAAACACTCCGCTTAAGGTGTGAAATCTCTCAATCAAGCGGTGTGCAAGCGGGTTTGTATCACCCTGAGGTATTGCGTAATAAAGAATAAGCTCAAGCACCTCGTGGTCTTCAAAGGAATTAAGCCCCTCTGAAAGAAATCTTTGCTTGAGCCTTAGTCTGTGTCCTTCATGCATGTTAAAACGCCTGCCAATTCATAAAATTCTTCTTTAGTAACAAAAGCATTGAGAGCATCAATCAATGAGTTAACCGATATTCCCACGGGAACTGAAAGCCTTCTGCAAAGTTCTATGCGTGCGGCACCGCTACCGGTGCCGCCGTACAAACCGCAGGAGTATAAATCTGTTTTAGTTATCTTTTCTTTGGGTACGTCATCAGAAGAATAGCGTTCAAGCATCTCGATAAGCACTTCGTGGGGTATACCCTCAACACCGAGCTTACCTTCCTTTGAGGGTTGCGTCTTTCGTCTTTCCTTGCCGTAGATTTCGGGGATATAAACGTTAGTAACGCTTCCTTCTTTGACAACGTTTTTTATGAAATTACGTATCATAAAGCCCGCACGGTCAGAATCGGTAAGAACAAGGAGTCCCCTTGTTTTTGCAAGATTTTGAAGAAACGCCCTTCTTTCCTTATCATTAAATATACGGAAGCCCTCAGTTGTAAAAATCGGGCAATCGCATATTTTTTCAAGATGCATTTTGTCGTACTTGCCCTCTACGATAATTGCCTGTTTAAGTGTAACCATCATTCTGTCTCAATAAGGCCGTAGTTACCGTCCTTACGGCAGTAAACAATGCTTGTATGGTTAGTGGCACTGTCAAGAAATACAAAGAACGAATGCCCAAGCATTTTCATCTGAAGAACGGCTTCCTCGGCATCCATCGGCTTGATTGCGTGCCTTTTTGTTTTTACAATATTTATTTCGCTTTCATCCGGAGCATCCGAAGATGCAAAGTCAAAGCTTTTATCTACGCCCTTGCGCAAACGCTTTGCAAGGCGTGTTTTGTTTTTACGGATTTGTCTTACAATGGAGTCCACAATTTCGTCAGCGGCGTTTAAAGCTTCTTCGTTTCTTTCCTCTGCACGGTAAATCATATCGGGTGTGCGGATAGTAACTTCAACGATTTTCTCATCACGCTGGTATCCAACCACAATATCGGCGGTAACATCATCGTCAAAAAACTTGCCCAGTTTATCAATCTTTTTGACGATCATATCTTTTTGGTCCTGTGTGAGCTGAGTCTTTCTTACATAAATGTTTGATTTCATATGTGTCCCTCCTTTAAATTGTAATGAAAGGAATTTTCCCTTCAATTTAATTATACAACAAAAATAGGGAAGAGTAAATATTTTTTTAAGCATAAAACACAATATTTAGTGTTCGTTTAGTGCGCGCAAAGAAAAAAATTTAGATAAAAATGAGCGAAAAATGCCTCAAAACCGCATCATATAGGGGTTTGTGTGGGAATTTGAACAAATACCATATTTTGTAGTTTTTTGTTGACATTAGCACAATATGTTGTTATAATTAGAATTGAACTTGAATGATGGATTTTGGAGGAGAAGAAAATGAAAATTATTAAACGTAGCGGTGTTGAAGTTACCTTTGATCCACAAAAAATCGTAATAGCCGTTACCAAAGCCAACGACAGCGTTGTGCCCAGCAGCAGAATGACACCGGTTCAGATTAAAAGAATTGCCGAGGATGTGGAGAGTGCGGCACTTAATATGAACCGTTCCTTAAGCGTGGAAGAAATTCAGGATATGGTCGAGGACCAGATTATGAATCAGCGTGCTTTTGACGTTGCCCGCAGATATATTACATACCGTTACACACGTGCACTTGTAAGAAAGTCAAACACAACTGACGAGCAGATACTTAGCCTTATCGAGTGCAATAACGAGGAAGTAAAGCAGGAAAACTCAAACAAAAACCCCACTGTAAACAGTGTTCAGCGTGACTATATGGCAGGCGAAGTAAGTAAGGATATAACAAAGCGTATTCTTCTTCCGAATGACATTGTTGCCGCACACGAGCAGGGTATAATTCATTTCCATGATGCAGACTATTTCGCTCAGCATATGCACAACTGCGACCTCGTAAACCTTGAGGATATGCTACAGAACGGAACTGTTATCAGCGGAACTATGATTGAAAAGCCGCATAGCTTTTCTACAGCCTGCAACATTTCAACACAGATTATTGCGCAGGTTGCATCGTGTCAGTACGGCGGTCAGAGCATAAGCCTTACACACCTTGCTCCTTTTGTTGATATAAGCCGTAAGAAAATCCGCAAGCAGGTTGAAGAAGAACTTAAAGAGGTAGGTACTGAGGTTTCTCCTGAAAAGATTGACGAAATAACAGAAATCCGCCTTCGTGAAGAGGTTAAAAACGGCGTACAGATGATACAGTATCAGGTTGTTACACTTATGACAACCAACGGTCAGGCACCGTTTGTAACTGTGTTTATGTATCTTAACGAAGCAAAGAACGAGCAGGAAAAGAAAGACCTTGCGCTTATTATTGAGGAAACTCTCAAGCAGCGCTACAGGGGCGTTAAAAACGAAAAGGGTGTTTGGATAACACCTGCATTCCCCAAGCTTATTTACGTTCTTGAAGAGGATAATATCCACGAGGACAGCAAATACTACTACCTTACAAAGCTTGCAGCTAAATGTACTGCAAAGCGTATGGTACCCGACTATATTTCTGAGAAGATAATGCTTCAGAACAAGGTTGACAAAAACGGCGACGGTAACTGCTACACCTGTATGGGTTGCAGAAGCTTCCTTACACCGTATGTTGACGAAAACGGAAATCCCAAGTACTACGGAAGATTCAATCAGGGTGTTGTTACTGTAAACCTTGTTGATATCGGACTTTCAGCAAATGGCGATATGGATAAGTTCTGGGAAATCTTTGACAAGCGTATGGATCTTTGCCATCGTGCTCTTCAGTGCAGGCACGAGCGTCTTACAGGTACATATTCCGATGCAGCTCCGATTCTCTGGCAGCACGGCGCACTTCTTCGTCTTAATAAGGGCGAAAAGATTGACAAATACCTTCACGGCGGATATTCAACAATTTCGCTCGGATATGCAGGTCTTTGGGAGTGCGTGTATAGCTTAAACGGCAAAAAGCTTACCGAGCCCGAGGGCGAAAAGCTTGGCCTTGAAATCATGAAAAAGCTCAACGAGTACACTGCAAAGTGGAAAAAGGACGAAAATATCGACTATTCACTTTATGGTACTCCGCTTGAAAGCACAACCTACAAGTTTGCAAAGTGCCTTCAGAAGCGTTTCGGCATCGTAAAGGGTGTTACAGACAGAAACTACATAACAAACAGCTATCATGTTCACGTAACTGAGGATATCGACGCATTTGATAAGCTCACACTTGAAGCAAAATTCCAGGCGCTTTCACCAGGTGGTGCTATCTCTTATGTTGAGGTTCCCAATATGCAGAATAACATCGATGCAGTAATTTCTGTTATGAGATTTATCTACGACAACATTATGTATGCCGAGCTTAACACGAAGAGCGACTTCTGTCAGGAATGTGGCTTTGACGGCGAAATCGAAGTCAAGGAAGACGGCGACGGAAAGCTTATCTGGCATTGCCCCAACTGCGGTAATGAGGATCAGTCAAAGCTTAATGTTGCAAGACGTACCTGCGGA
>JAZRPN010000073.1:0-2628 GCA_045649225.1 Clostridia bacterium
AGGGGTGACTAGGACACCGCCCACTCAATTCCCCTCCTTGGGAGGGGTTAGGGGAGGCCCCTTTTCTTTTTTTAATGATTCAACGTACCCGAATTAATCACAGGCTGTGCAGGCTCATCGGCACAGAGCACTACGAGCAGGTTGCTCACCATGGCCGCCTTCTTCTCCTCATCGAGTTCTACGACTTGCTCAGCAGAGAGCTTGTCGAGCGCGAGCTTCACCATAGACACAGCACCATCGACAATCTTCTCACGAGCTGTAATGATAGCACTTGCCTGCTGACGCTTAAGCATGATGGCTGCAATCTCGGGGGCGTATGCCAAATAGTTGATGCGAGCCTCTACCACCTCGATGCCCGCCATAGAGAGACGCTCGTTGAGCTGCTTCACCAACTCCAAGTTAATCTCATCAGCACTAGAGCGCAAGGTGAGTTGTTCATCCGTTGCCGTATCGGTATCATCGTAAGCATAGCGGCCAGCCACCTGACGCAATGCCGCATCGCTCTGCACACGTACGAAATTCTCGAAAGCACGCATGCGGCTTGCTACGGCAGTAACACCCGCCGTGTTGCTTGCCATTGTCTGTGAGTCAATCTCGAAGAGTGCCTTATACGTATCCTTCAACTTCCACACCAGCACCACACCAATCATGATGGGGTTACCTGTGAGGTCATTCACCTTGATAGGCTCGGGGTTGAGGTTACGAGCACGGAGCGACACCTTCTTCTTATCCAAGAAAGGATTGACCCAGAAGAAACCTGTACGGAAGCAGGTACCCTCATACTTACCGAAAAACACCATCACACGCGCCTCATTGGGTTCTTGGGTAGTGAAGCCTATCAAATGGAAAAGCCACACCACACAGAACACAACACCCGTCACGATACCCAACACTTCGGGCACATAGCCATTGGCTGCGCCCACAAAAGCCAGCACACCCACTGCCAGCATCAGCAAGTTAATCAACAAAGCCAAAAAGCCATTCATCACGAAACCTTTGTAATCTCTTTCTTTTGTTTCCATTTCTTTACGTTTTATAGATTAAACAGTAATATCATTTTGATATCACAAAGATTTCAAAAAAACTTTGACATTTGCAAATATTTAAACAAAAAAAGAAAAGAAAAGCATAAAAAAGAAAAAACGATTAATATAGAAACAATAAAATTTGTAATCATCAAAGAAAGTAAGTACTTTTACAAAACAATAAAAAACACAAAAAATATTATTTATGAAAAGGGCCTACTTCACATTTACATTAACATGCATCACTGCAGCAATCTTTGCACAACCAAAAATTATTGCACATAGAGGATACTGGAAAGCCGAAGGAAGTGCACAAAACTCCGTTACTTCAATGGAAATGGCAGCAAAACATAAATTATACGGATGCGAATTCGATGTATGGCAGACAATAGACGGCATACTAGTATGCAATCACGACGGAGTGATTGATGGAATACGAATCGAGGATACGCCCTACTCCAAGATACAATACTGCAAAATGGGCAATGGAGAACTGATTCCCACCGTTGCTCAATACTTACGCGAAGCAACCAAATACCCTCAACTGAAAATGATTCTTGAAATCAAGACACACAAAAACAATGAACGCAATGCACAGGTTGTGGAAAACGTAATACGCCTGGTACGTGAATTAGGCATACAGGAGCAAGTGGAATACATCGCCTTCAGTCAATTTATATGCGAATATCTACACCAACTGGAACCACAAGCAAAAATAGCATACTTGAACGGCGACCGCACACCTAAAGAAATAAAAGACATGGGACTGAGCGGTATTGACTATCGCTACTCAGTATATGACAAATACCCCACATGGGCTCAAGAGGCAAAAGCACTAGGATTAGAAGTCAACGTTTGGACTGTAAACAACGAACAAGAACTTATCAAGTTTTCAACAAATCCATATATAGATCTTATCACAACAGACGAACCATTAACACTAAAACAAATCCTAAAGAAAGGAAAAAAGAAAAGAAAGCATAAAAACAATTAAGAGTGTTCTTAAGATAAAATTAAAGCGGATGTGCAAATAATCTTTACACATCCGCTTTAATTCAATAAAAAGTCGTGCCGGATTGATGCGATGAAACTCCGAGAAATAGGATTTGAGTGCTCGCCCCCTTTGTAATCCACCGACTCAAGGTTACCCCTATCGGGGCGTGGCCCGCCATTGGAAGTCGAAGCTGTCCTCGGTTTTCAGATATAATTGATGAGTTTCCCAGTCTAAACCGACACGACTATAATTTCAACGTATCCGACAATCACAACACCAACTACCATAAGCTGTGTTTTCATCATCGGTACCGTTTTCTATTTCAAAGAACACAAACAATAAACGAGTTGTTCATGTTACGGTTGCCATTAACATCGTTTTCTTAGTGCAAATATAAGAACAATTTTCCATAAAAAAAAGAGGCCGAAGCCTCTTTTTTCTTTATCATGTTAATAAAACCTCTTACGAAGAATTATTGACGTACAAAAGCTACCCTATTAAGCAGCCTTTGCCTTAGCTACGATAGCCTTGAAAGCCTCAGGATGATTCATTGCGAGGTCAGCGAGCACCTTACGGTTGATCTCGATACCAGCCTTGTGCAATGCACCC
>JAZRPN010000074.1:0-15062 GCA_045649225.1 Clostridia bacterium
TTATGAGCATTCGATACATTGTAGGAGGTGCACAAAATGTTGTGATTTTATATTTTACAAACATCGGAAGTATGTTTGCAGCATTGAACTTGTCAAAGTCGTATACGAAGATTGCACCCTCGCAAAGCCACTGTCCGTAGAGTTTGCCCCACATGGCCTTTGCCCAACCTGTATCGGAAATGGTAAGATGCAGACCCTCGGGATTTACGCAGTGCCAGTAGTTTGCTGTGATAAAGTGCCCGAGTGGGTATCTGTAAGAGTGAGTTGCAATCTTGGGATAACCCGTTGTGCCTGATGTAAAGTACATAAGCATCGTGTCATCACCGCAGGGAGCATCCTCGCCTCTCTCGTAAACATCGGAGAACAGTGTATATTCACTGTCAAAATTATGCCATCCTTCACGCTCACCGTTAACAATAATCTTTGTAGTAAGCGTGGGAGACTCTTTCTGTGCAAGCTCTGCCTGATGAGCAACATCTCCGTCGGCGGTACATACAATTGCCGATATTCCCGCAGAATTACATCTGTATGAGATATCGTGCTCCAGCAAAAGATTTGTTGCAGGAATTGCAACTGCACCGATTTTGTGAAGAGCAAGTATCGCAAACCAGAACTGATAATGTCTCTTTAAAATGAGCATTACCTTGTCGCCCCTTTTGATGCCGAGCGATGTGAAGTAGTTTGCCACCTTGTTTGAGTAAAGCATCATATCCTTAAATGTAAAGCGTCTTTCCTCGCCCTCATTTGAAATATGAAGCATTGCAAGCTTGTCAGGTCTTTTTTCTGCTAAGCCGTCAACAATATCAAAAGCAAAATTAAACTTATCCTCGTTTTCGAATGTAAGCGACAAAAGTGCTCCACGTTCATCCTCTTTCGGGTGGATGAAATTATGATAAAGTCTTCTGTAGGGTTGCTTTACCTTAACCTTAGTAGGTTCTGCAATTTCCTGAGGCTCACTCACCTTGTCAGTCGACGGATTAAGTACGATAGCGTAGAAAAGGCAATCCTCGCCGCCTACTGCCACCATACCGTGCGGAGTTGAGCTGTTGTAGTAGATGCTGTCGCCCTCACTGAGTATTTCAGTGTGCTGACCAATCTGAACCTTAAGCTTACCTTTTATAATAACATCGCATTCCTGACCCTCGTGGGTAGTAAGCTCGATATCACGGTTTTCCGCCTGCGGGTCATAAACTGCATGAACATAAAGCGGTTCTGCAATTCTGTTCTTGAAGGTAGGAGCAAGATTGTAGTAAATCATATCATGCGCCTGTTCAATTCTCTGACCCTCGCCCTTTTTTGTTACAGTGTATGACTTAAGATTGGGGCTGACACCTTCTATAATATCAGTTACGTCAACATGAAGAGAAAGTGCGCACCTGTAAATAAACGCAAAGCTAAGGTCATGCTCTCCGTTTTCGCAGGCAACATACTCTTCCCTCGAAACATCGCAAAGCTTTGACATTGTTTCGATGCTTAAGCCCTCAATTTCACGAAGTTCCTTAATACGAGCCGCCATAAGCTTTATTTTGTAATCAAGCCCGGTAATGATTTTTTCTTCCATAAAGATTCTCTCCTTTTTATGGGGACAAACACAAATGCTCGCCCCAAGATGTGATAAAAATCTTGAGACGAGCATTATATCTCTGATATAAAATACCCGCGGTACCACTCAATTTGCATACAAGATGCCACTTCAGGCTCCAACAAGCCCTACGCTATTAACGCAAGCATAACGGGAAGGGTCTACTTTCTGCTTTGCAGGGTTCTTCCTTCCGGCTCAGGAGCTACAGATTGCAAGGGCCCTCTTTATGGCTTGCACCAACCGCCAATTCTCTTGAAAGATTGCCAAAGCATCACTCTCCGTCAATGCCTTTATTATTCATATACCATTATTTTTACCACATATATATCAATTTGTCAAGTGCTTATTTAAAGAATTTTACCGCTGCCTCAAACATTCTTATATCGTAGTTTCCTTCGACATTCTTATAAAGGCCGCTGCCAACTCTTTCGCTATGACCCATCTTACCGAAAACTCTGCCGTCGGGAGATGTGATACCCTCAATCGCATACATAGAGTTGTTGGGATTAAAGTGGATATCACCTGTAGCATTGTTCTGTCCATCAACATACTGCGTTGCGATCTGGCCATTCTTTGCAAGCTCTTTTATAAGCTTTTCGTCTGCTATAAATCTACCCTCACCGTGTGAAATCGGTACACTGTAAACATCACCGACATTAGTAAGTGAAAGCCACGGAGATTTGTTAGAAGCAACACGTGTGCGTACAATTCTTGACTGGTGACGTGCAATGGTGTTAAAGGTAAGTGTCGGACAAGTTTCATCAGTATCAATAATCTTACCGTAAGGAACAAGACCAAGCTTTATAAGTGCCTGGAATCCGTTACAGATACCACACATAAGACCGTCGCGGTTGTCAAGAAGGTCTGTAACGCCGCTGCGGATTTCGTCATTTCTGAAGAATGCAGTTATAAACTTACCGCTTCCGTCAGGCTCGTCGCCGCCGGAGAAACCACCGGGGATAAATATCATCTGTGATTCTTTAAGGATATTTGCAAACTCCTTAACGCTGTCTGAAATACCCTTTGCAGTAAGGTTGTTTATAACAAAAATCTTAGCCTCTGCCCCTGCGTTTTCCACTGCCTTGGCACTGTCAAACTCGCAGTTTGTTCCGGGGAATACCGGAATAAGCACCTTGGGTTTAGCAGTTTTAACACTTGCAAACTTACGCTCAGAAGCCTCAAAACTGAAGTTTTCCATTTCTGTAGACTTCTGCTTGATGTTGCAGCTGTAAACGCTTTCAAGCTTTTCTTCATAAATGTTAAGAAGTTCATTTAAATCAACGCATTCGCCGCCGTAGCAGATGCTTTCCTTTTCAGTTACCTTACCGATAACTGTTTCGTCGGTCTCGCCCTCTACCTCAAGCACAAATGCACCGTAGTTGTATCCGAAGATATCGGAAACTGAGAGAGCATCGTTAAATTCAACGCCAAAGCCGTTACCGAAGCACATCTTCATCACAGCTTCAGCTATGCCGCCCATACCTGGGGTATAGCAAGCCTTAGCCTTACCGCTTGAAAGGAGTTTTCTTACCTTGTCAAAATTCTCAATAAGAGATTTTGTAACAGGAAGATTGTTTTCATCGTATTCAGGCTTAATAAGAACAAGGCTGTTTCCTGCACACTTAAACTCAGGAGAAACAATGTCCTTGATTTTTTCTGTAGTTACTGCAAATGAAACAAGTGTCGGCGGAACGTCAAGTTTTTCAAAGCTTCCGCTCATAGAGTCCTTACCGCCTATTGAGCCGATTCCAAGCTCCATCTGCGCCTTAAATGCACCAAGAAGCGCACTAAACGGCTTGCCCCAACGCTTCGGGTCGCCCGAAAGACGCTCAAAGTATTCCTGGAATGTAAGGTAAACATCCTCAAACTTTGCACCTGTTGCAATAAGCTTACAAACAGATTCCACAACTGCAAGATATGCACCGTGATACGGGCTCTTTTCCATTATAAATGGGTTATATCCAAAGGACATAAGCGAGCAATCGTCAGTGTCCTTTCTTTCTGTTGAGATTTTCTGCACCATTGCCTGAATGGGTGTAAGCTGATTCTTACCACCAAACGGCATAAGCACTGTACCTGCACCGATTGTTGAGTCAAAACGCTCCGAAAGACCTCTCTTTGAGCAGATATTAAGGTCTCCTGCAAGCATGGTAAGGTTCTCGTTAAATCCACCATTTACCTCTTTTTCGTAAGGCTGGCACTTTGATGCCAATACATTTATATGTTTTTCAGCGCCGTTAGAGTTAAGGAACTCTCTGCTGATATCACAAATCTTAACACCATTCCAGTGCATTACAAGGCGAGGATTTTCTGTTACACGAGCCACGGGGCACGCCTGCAGGTTTTCACTGTATGCAAGTTCAAGGAAACGCTCTACGTTTTCCTTTTCAATTACAACAGCCATTCTCTCCTGAGATTCGCTGATTGCAAGCTCAGTACCATCAAGACCCTCGTACTTTTTGGGAACTGCATTAAGGTCAATTTCAAGACCGTCTGCAAGCTCACCGATAGCAACAGAAACACCGCCTGCACCAAAGTCGTTACAACGCTTAATCATAAGGCAGGCTTCTTTGTTTCTGAAAATTCTCTGGAGCTTTCTCTCCTCGGGAGCATTACCCTTCTGAACTTCGGAGCCGCAAGTTTCAATAGATTCAACAGTGTGCGACTTTGAAGAGCCTGTTGCACCGCCGCAACCATCTCTGCCTGTGCTTCCGCCAAGGAGAACAACAACATCACCGTCAAGCGGAGTTTCGCGTCTTACATTTTCCTTGGGTGTAGCCGCAATAACTGCACCGATTTCCATTCTCTTAGCGGCATAGCCATCGTGATAGATTTCGTCTACAATACCTGTAGCAATACCAATCTGGTTACCGTAAGAAGAATAACCTGCCGCCGCAGTTGTAACAATCTTTCTCTGAGGAAGCTTACCCTCGATTGTTTCATTTATGGGCTTTAAGGGGTCTGCCGCACCTGTTACACGCATAGCGCCGTAAACATAGCTTCTGCCTGAAAGCGGGTCACGGATAGCACCTCCGATACAAGTAGCTGCACCACCAAAAGGCTCAATTTCGGTAGGGTGGTTATGTGTTTCGTTCTTAAAGAGAAGAAGCCACGGCTCCTTCTTACCGTCAACAGTTACATCGATGCAAACTGTACAAGCATTGATTTCTTCTGATTCATCAAGCTTATCAAGCTTTCCGTTTGCCTTGAGATGCCTTACTGCAAGTGTTGCAATATCCATAAGGCAAATGCTCTTTGTTCTGCCAAGCTCTTTTCTTGTGCTTATATACTCATCGTAAGTTTTCTGCAAGAGCTCGTCTTCAAATGTAACATCGTCAATAATTGTCTGGAAAGTCGTATGACGGCAGTGGTCAGACCAGTAAGTGTCAATCATACGGATTTCTGTTATGGTAGGATCTCTGTCTTCCTTAATAAAATACTGCTGACAGAAAATAATATCATCAATATCCATTGCAAGACCGTATTCCTTTATAAACGCCGCAAGGCCATCACGGTCAAGCTTTGTAAACCCATCAAGTGTTTTAACGCTTGTGGGGATTTCGTATTCTACATTAAGTGTTTCGGGCTTTTCAACTGAAGCCTCTCTTGCTTCTACGGGGTTAATTACATACTTCTTGATTTCAGCAAGCTGAGAATCAGAGATATTGCCGTAAAGAGCATAAACCTTTGCAGTACGGATAAGGGGTCTCTCGCCCTGTGAGATAAACTGAATACACTGTGCCGCAGAATCTGCTCTCTGGTCAAACTGACCGGGCAAAAATTCAACAACAAAGCTAACGCTTTCTCCAAGGTCAACGCTTTCCGTTACAATATCAGACTGAGGCTCGGAAAATACGGTCTTTTTCGCATTTTCAAAAAGCTCAGGTGTGATATTTTCAGCATCATATCTGTTTATAATTCTTACTTTTTCCAAGGTAGAAATTCCAAGGAATGTTTTAAGCTCATAAAGCAAGTTTTCACTGTCGCCTGCAAACTCAGGCTTTCTTTCAACATAAGCTCTGTATACCATTAGTTTTCCTCCTTTGCCTTAAGCCTCGTAAGCTTTAAGCGCTCTTTGTCCAATGTCATTTCTGTAATATGCCTTATCAAAGCTAATCTTTTCGACTTTTTCGTAAGACATCTTTATCGCATTTTCAAGCGTATCTGCGATTGATGTAACACCAAGCACTCTGCCGCCGTTTGTGTAAAGCTTGCCGTCCTTAAGGTCTGCACCGGCAAAGTAAATGTCATCAATAACATCTTCTGCAATGGTCATTTCCTTGCCCTTTTCGTAGCTTTCGGGGTATCCGCCTGAAGCTACTATAACACAGCACGCATTTTTATCTTCAAATTCAACTTCTGTTTCTGAAAGAGTCTCGTTTGTTACGGCTTTCATAATTGTAAGCAAATCACCCTTTAAAAGCGGAAGCACAACCTGAGTTTCGGGATCGCCGAAACGGCAGTTGTATTCGATAACCTTGGGGCCATCCTTTGTGAGCATAAGTCCAAAGTAAAGGCAACCCTTAAAGGTTCTTCCCTCTTTGTTCATTGCCTCGATTGTAGGAATGAAAATCGTTTCCATACATTCTTTTGCAATATCCTTTGTGTAGTACGGGTTGGGAGCAACTGTTCCCATACCGCCTGTGTTAAGCCCTGTGTCGTTATCGCCTACACGCTTGTGGTCCATTGAGGAAACCATCGGCTTAACGCACTTTCCGTCAGTAAAAGCAAGAACGCTTACCTCGGGGCCTGTCAAAAATTCTTCGATAACAATCTGACGACCGCTCTCGCCGAACTTGTCGTTTTCCATCATATCCTTAACGGCATCTATTGCATCTTCCTTATTTTCTGCAATGATAACGCCTTTTCCAAGAGCTAAGCCATCTGCCTTGATAACAGTGGGCATAGGAGCATTTTCAAGATATTTCACCGCATCCTGGGCATTTGTGAAAACCTCGTACTGAGCAGTCGGGATATTGTACTTCTTCATAAGATTTTTTGAGAAAATCTTACTGCCCTCAATTATAGCCGCATCCTTGTCGGGACCAAAGCAAGGGATGCCCTTTTTATTAAGAGCGTCAACGCAGCCGAGTACAAGCGGATCATCAGGAGCAACAACAGCATAGTCAATGTTGTTATTAACTGCAAACTCCACAATTTTTTCAATGTCCTTAGCACCGATATTCACACACTCTGCATCACGTGCAATGCCACCGTTACCGGGGAGTGCATATATTTTAGAAACTTCTTTATTCTCTTTTATTTTTTTGATTATGGCGTGCTCTCTTCCGCCACCGCCAACAACAAGAATATTCATTTTATTCGTCCTTTCTGATTAGTGGTGGAACAAACGCATTCCTATAAATGCCATAGCCATATCGTACTTATCGCAGCAATCAATTACCAAGTCATCACGGATTGAACCGCCCGGCTCTGCAATATACTTTACGCCGCTTTTCTTAGCACGCTCAATATTGTCTGAGAACGGGAAAAATGCATCTGAACCGAGTGATACGCCGTCGATGGTGTCAAGATAAGCACGCATTTCCTCAGGTGTAAAGGGCTCGGGCTTTGTAGTAAAGTACTTTTCCCAGATGCCGTCTGCACAAACGTCCTCTTCGTTCTTATTTATATAGCCGTCGATTACATTATCTCTGTCAGCACGCTTTAAATCATCACGGAAAGGAAGATTAAGTACCTTATCCGCCTGACGAAGGAACCAGGTGTCTGCTTTTGTACCTGCAAGACGCGTACAGTGAATTCTTGACTGCTGACCTGCACCAACACCTATCGCCTGACCGTCATAAGCAAAGCAAACAGAGTTTGACTGTGTGTATTTAAGAGTTATAAGTGAAATAATAAGGTCAATTTTTGCCTTTTCGGGAATGTCTTTATTCTTGGTTACAACATTTTGAAGCAGGCTTTCGTCAATCTTAAAGTTGTTACGGCCCTGTTCAAATGTAATACCAAATACCTGCTTTGTTTCCTTTTCTGCAGGCACATAATTTTTATCAATTTTAACAACGTTGTAGTTTCCGTTACGCTTGGATTTTAAAATCTCAAGAGCCTTATCGGTGTAACCCGGTGCAATAATTCCGTCAGAAACCTCACGCTGTATAAGCTTCGCGGTAATTTCATCACACTCGTGAGAAAGAGCAACCCAGTCGCCGAAAGAGCACATTCTGTCAGTACCCCTTGCTCTTGCATAAGCACAAGCAAGCGGAGAATCGTCAAGATTTTCGATATCGTCAACAAAGCAAGCCTTTTTAAGCTTATCGCTAAGCTTAAGACCTACTGCCGCAGAAGTGGGGCTTACGTGCTTGAATGATGTAACCGCAGGAAGACCTGTAGCCTCGGAAAGCTCCTTTACAAGCTGCCAGCTGTTAAACGCATCAAGGAAGTTTATGTAGCCGGGTTTTCCGCTAAGGATTTCAATCGGAAGCTCGCTTCCGTCCTCCATATAAATCTTAGAAGGTTTCTGGTTAGGGTTACAACCGTATTTTAATTCAAATTCTTTCATTTGTAAGCTCCTTACTTATTTATATTTATCAAACGTTCTTCGATAGAGTTGTCTTTAATGTTTATAAATGCAGTGTAAAGCGAAATCTTGTTTTCGTCATTAAGATTTGTCCACAAATCATTTGTAAACTCGTCAATGTCATTGGGAATGATAACTCTCTCAGGCTCACCAACAAAAGTGGGAAGCGGATTACCATCTGTTACATAAGTGTGGATGAAGTGGCCTACTCCCTTGAGTGCGGGATATGAGAAGTGATATCTGCTGCACGCACTTCCGATTTCATCTGCACTCTTGAGAATGCTCATTTCGTAATCGAAATCACCATTTTCAAATGTAAGCATACCACTTATACGAGGTGTAAAGTTGGGAGTGTCAGGCTCAAACTCACGCTTTGTAAGAGCCTTTGCAAAGCTTTCACCGTTTTTAAGACCGTCAAGCACTGTATCTGTCTGGTCGCCGTTTGTAACAACAAGCTTGTTTTCAAAAGAACCGATAGCCCTGTAAATTATAAGGCTCGGGTCCTCAACCTTAGATGCATCAAAAGGCTCTGTGAAAACTGCACCATCTTTAAGAGAGAAAACCCTGTTCCTGCTGTTTTCGCTTCTGCCCATGATAAAATATGCAACAGCGGCTTTTCCACCGTCTTCGGTCTTACCGATTACAATACCTCTTCCAACGTAAGGATTTCCTTTTATAATATCACCGATTTTGTTTTTTTCGTATACGTTCATTTTTAAACCACCTTTTTAATCCACATTACTTATGTGTATTTTCTGAGCATACAAGCTCTACTGATTTGGGAAGAATTTGCCACTCTGCAAGGCGCATAACACGCTTTTGAAGGCTTTCCGCCGTGTCATTTGGCCTGATATTTACAGCTTTTTGCATGATAATCTCGCCGCCGTCGGGAATTTCGTTTACAAAATGCACCGTTGCACCTGTAACCTTAACGCCTTTCTCCAGCGCCGCCTCGTGCACTCTGAGGCCGTAAAAGCCCTTACCGCAAAACGACGGAATAAGCGACGGATGCACATTTATAATCCTTTTGGGATATTTTTTCGTAAAGCTTTCGCTTAAAATGCACATAAAGCCCGCAAGCACAATAAAATCAATCTTATTTTTTTCAAGTGCCGAAATTATGCCCTGTTCAAACTCTTCCTGACTTACACCCTTTTTAGGTACAACAACCGTTTTTATACCGTTTACTTTTGCACGTTCAAGAGCGTAGGCCTCGGGATTATTTGATATAACAAGGCTGATTTTACCACTTTTTACAATGCCTTTCTTCTCAGCATCAATAAGTGCCTGAAGATTTGTTCCGCCACCTGATACCAAAACTGCAATTTTCTTCATATTATATCCACCAATCAGATGATTTCTATTTTGTTGTCAGATTTAACTGTTTCGCCGATGATGTAAGCATCCTCGCCGTTTTCTTTGAGAATTTCAAGTGCAAGCTCAGCATCTTCCTTAGATACAACGATGCTCATACCAACACCCATATTAAAGGTATTGAACATATCGTGCTCATCAATTCCGCCTCTTTTTGCGATGAGGTCAAATATCGGAAGCACCTTAACTGCACTCTTATCGATTTTTGCACCGAAGCCGTCGGGCATACTTCTCGGGATGTTTTCGTAGAAGCCACCACCCGTAATATGAGAAATAGCCTTAACCTGAACCTTTTCCAAAAGTGCAAGCACAGGTTTAACGTAAATCTTGGTAGGTGTAAGAAGAGTCTCACCTATCGATTTTCCGCCAAGCTCTGCAAGAGGAGTCTTGATGTCTGCATTTTCAACATCAAACACCTTTCTTACAAGAGAAAATCCGTTTGAATGAACACCGCTTGATGCAAGAGCGATAATAACGTCGCCCTCTTTCATGGTTGTGTTGTCAATTATTTTATCCTTGTCAACAACACCTGTGCAGTAGCCTGCAAGGTCATATTCATCCTCGGGATAAAAGCCGGGCATTTCAGCAGTTTCGCCACCGATAAGAGCCGCACCTGACTGAACACAGCCGTCGCAAACACCTTTTACAATGCTTTCAATTCTTTCGGGAATATTTTTTCCGCAAGCAATGTAGTCGAGGAAGAAAAGCGGCTTTGCACCACAGCAAATAATGTCATTAACGCACATAGCAACACAGTCGATACCAACTGTATCGTGCTTGTCCATAATAAATGCAAGCTTAAGCTTTGTACCTACACCATCTGTACCGCCAACCAAAACGGGCTTTTTAATACCCTCAAGGTCAAGCTCGAAAAGACCACCGAAAGAGCCGATGTCTGAAACACAACCCTTTGTCATGGTAGTTGCGATATGTTTTTTCATAAGTTCTACTGCCTTGTAACCTGCAGTAATATCAACGCCCGCTGCTGCGTAGCTTTTAGATTCTGAGCCTTTCATAATTTACCTCCCCTTATTTTCGGAAATCTTATATTCAAACTTACTTTTTTCTGTTGTTTCGGGAACACCGAGCGGATATTCTCCGTCAAAGCACGCCGTACAGTAACCCTTACTGCAATCACCGCACGCAATTTCCTTTACCGCATCGATACTTAAAAATCCAAGCGAGTCAACACCAAGAATCTTTTCAATTTCTTCGTGTGTGTACTTGCAGGCAATGAGCTTATCTTTCGAATCGATGTCTGTACCATAATAGCAGGGATTTACAAACGGAGGAGCAGAAACGCGCATATGCACCTCTGTTGCACCTGCCTCGCGAAGAAGTTTAACAATTCTTGCGCCTGTTGTTCCGCGAACAATAGAGTCATCAATCATAACAACTCTCTTACCTTTAACTGCACCCATAACAGGATTAAGCTTAATCCTTACCTTATCCTCACGGCTTTCCTGACCGGGAGCGATAAAGGTTCTGCCTATATATTTATTTTTTATAAAACCAATTTCATAAGGAATTCCCGATTCCTTTGCGTAGCCGAGTGCCGCATCAAGACCTGAATCAGGCACACCGATTACAACGTCAGCTTCCACGGGATGTTCTTTTGCCAGGAATGCACCTGCACGCATTCTCGCCTCGTGTACAGTGCTTCCGTCGATTACCGAGTCGGGACGAGCGAAATATACAAACTCGAACACGCACATACTTCTCTTTTTCTTATTTACGTGAGTGGTAAGACTTCTCACTCCGTCTTTATCTATAACAAGGATTTCACCCGGCTCTATCTCACGAATAAACTCAGCGCCGACTGAATCAAGAGCACAGCTCTCAGATGCAACAACATACATCCCCTCTTTTGTTTTACCGTAGCAAAGCGGTCTTACGCCCGATTCATCACGAACTGCAATAAGCTTTGACGGAGACATCACAACGAGTGAATATGCACCCTTAAGTCTATCCATAGCACCGCTGATTGCATCTTCAATAGAACCCGTCTTAAGTCTTTCCTCAGTAATAATGTATGAGATAACCTCAACATTTGAATTTGTATGGAAAATTGAGCCTTTAAGTTCAAGCTCTGCTCTCAGCTCTGCCGAATTTATAAGCTGTCCGTTGTGAGCAAGTGCCATTCTGCCCTTTATATGATTTACAACAATCGGCTGAGCATTGTGTCTGCCGCTTGTCCCCTCTGCCCCGTAACGAACATGGCCGATTGCGCACTTGCCTTTTCCAAGCGATTTGAGTCTTTCGCTTGTGAACACATCATTTACAAGACCTGAGTCTGTATAGGATGTAAACACACCATCGTCATTAACCGTAATACCACACGATTCCTGACCACGGTGCTGAAGTGCAAACAATCCGTAATAGGTCATTTTTGCAACGTCATATTCTTCGTTACTGAAAACACCGAAAACGCCGCATTCTTCTCTTAAATTGCTCATTCTTTCACTCCGTTCTTAAAACTAACAAAACCTCAAAAGACAGATTACTTATTAAGTAATTCCATCACCTTTTTATCTTTTTCCAAAACAGCATCTGAATCGTTCTTGCGCTTTTCATCAAGCTTTTTAGCAAGCTCTGCATCTTCAACCGCAAGAATCTGAGCTGCTATAAGTGCCGCATTTGCACCGCCGTTTATTGCAACCGTTGCAACGGGAATGCCGGTCGGCATCTGCACAGTGGAAAGCAGTGCATCCATACCGTCAAGCACACTTGACTTGCAGGGAATTCCAATAACGGGAAGCGTTGTATTTGCAGCAATAGCACCTGCAAGATGTGCTGCCATACCTGCAGCTGCAATTATAGCACCAAAACCGTTTGCTCTTGCGCTGAGTGCAAAATCACGTGCTTCAACAGGGGTTCTGTGTGCTGAAAAGATATGCAGTTCATACTCAATACCGAGAGATTCAAGCATATCTGTTGCTTTCTTAATGATTGGAAGGTCGCTGTCGCTTCCGATGACAATACCGATTTTTTTCATAAACTATGCCTCCTACTAAATTTTCAACACAAAAAAAGGGTGCACTTTTCCTATCAGGTAAAAGTACGCCCAGACGGTCGGCTAAAAAATCCAGTTTCTCTGCTCCCTTGCAGTGCTCTGCAAATTTCCGTCAGTCACAGGAAAAGCTGATTTAATTACTACGTAATTATAGCAGAATTTTGAGGCTATGTCAAGGAATTGAAGGCATAACTTTCTATTATTTTGAAATAATTTGGAGTTTTTTTTGTAAATTATTGATTTTCTGAAAAAAAAGATATATAATACTATGATGTATAATTATATAATGGCAAAATTTTATTTATTCAAGGCGAAAGGGCGATTGATTATGGCAATTACTGCACCCAGAGGTACTGCGGATATTACTCCCGCTGATATCCTCAAATGGAAATATATTGAAAAGAAAATTGACGAAATAAGTCAAAGATTTGGATTTGATGAAATCCGCACACCCGTTTTTGAACATACTGAGCTTTTTGAACGCGGCGTTGGCGATACAACTGACGTTGTACAAAAGGAAATGTATACCTTTAATGACAAGGGCGGAAGAAGCATTACTTTAAGACCCGAGGGCACAGCCTCGGTTGCCCGTGCATTTTTGGAGCATAATATATATGCAAAGCCGCTTCCTGCAAAGCTTTGCTACAATATTGCGTGCTATCGTTACGAAAAGCCGCAGGCGGGCAGAATGCGCGAGTTCCATCAGTTTGGTGCTGAGTGCTTTGGTGCGACCTCCCCTGCCGTGGATGCGGAAATGATTTCATACGCATATACAGTTTTGAAGGAAGTGGGTATTTCATCACTTACACTTTACCTCAACTCAATAGGTTGCCCGAATTGCCGCAGCAAGTATAACGAGGTTCTTAAGGATTATTTCCGTCCGCATATCGAAAGCGGAACTCTTTGCGAAACCTGCAGAGGCCGTTTTGAAAAGAATCCCCTTCGTATACTGGACTGTAAGAGCCCTGTATGCAGCGAAATTGCAGCATCTGCACCACGCCTTATAGATTATATTTGTGATGAGTGCCACGACCATTTTGAAGAGGTTAAAAAGCACCTTACCTCTCTCGGTATTGAATACGTTATTGATGGCACAATCGTGCGTGGTCTTGACTACTATACAAAAACAGTTTTCGAGTTTAAAACTGCTGTAGGCGGTACCGCAGGCACAGTTTGCGGCGGTGGCAGATACGACGGTCTTATCGAGGAGCTTGGCGGTGCACCCACAGCGGGCATCGGCTTTGCGATGGGTCTTGAGCGTGTGCTCCTTGCTATAGAAGACAGTGGTAATATGCCTGAGCTTAGCTCTTCTCCCGATATTTACATCGCAAACATCGGCGACGAAACAGCGCACTTTGTTACTTCGCTTGTAAATAAGCTTCGTCAGGCAGGTTTAAGATGCGAGAGAGACCTTTGCCAGAGAAGTCTTAAAGCACAGATGAAATATGCCGATAAGTGCGGCGCTAAATACAGCATCGTAATCGGCACAACCGAAATGGAAGAAAAGAAAGCAACACTTAAAAACATGTCCGAAAAAATGGAAACTGAGGTTAACCTCGATAACATAGCAGACATAGTAAAAGTAATTACGGAGGGCAGATAAATGGATACAATCAAAGGACTTAAAAGATCATATATGTGCGGTCAGCTTCGTGAAAGTAACATCGGTGAAGAAGTTACTCTTATGGGTTGGGTTGCCAAAGCAAGAAATATGGGCGGACTTATATTTGTGGATATCAGGGACAGAAGCGGTATCTCACAGATAGTTTTTGAGCCGAGTAATGCCGAACTTCAGGAAAAGGCGGGGGCTCTTCACATGGAGTACGTTATCGCAGTTAAAGGTACTGTAAGAATGCGTAGTAACATTAACGAAAGCATTCCCACAGGTAAGGTTGAGATTGAAGCAAACGAGCTTCGTATCCTCAACACAAGCGAGGTAACACCTTTCGTTGTTACTGATGATGTTAAGGCAAGCGAGGATTTGCGTCTTAAATACCGCTACCTTGACCTTCGCCGTCCCACTCTTGTAAAAACGCTTGAGATGCGTCACAGAATTACACAGATTGCACGTAACTACTATGACGAAAACGGTTTCCTTGAAATCGAAACTCCCATCCTTACAAAGAGCACACCCGAGGGCGCAAGAGACTATCTTGTTCCAAGCCGTGTATACCCCGGTAAGTTCTTTGCACTTCCGCAGTCTCCCCAGCAGTATAAGCAGCTTTTGATGCTTGGCGGAATGGACAGATATATGCAGATTGCAAAGTGTTTCCGTGACGAAGATCTGAGAGCAGACCGTCAGCCTGAATTCACACAGATCGACCTTGAGATGTCATTTGTTGATGAAGACGATGTTATCGCAATTAACGAAGGCTTTTTAAAGCGTGTATTTAAGGAAGTGCTTGATTATGATGTAACACTTCCCCTTCCCCGTCTTACATGGCAGGAAGCTATGGACAGATTCGGCTCGGACAAGCCAGATACCCGCTTTGGTCTTGAGCTTATAAATATGACCGATAAAGTCGGATCGTAGCCATGTCGTTCTGTGAGCCAAG
>JAZRPN010000075.1:0-22719 GCA_045649225.1 Clostridia bacterium
CCTGCTTTTTTTCAAGCTCGTCGAGGCGATAGCAAATCAGTGCTTTTGTGCGGCTGTTTGCGATAAGGCTTCCCAGAAGTGCCGCAATGCCCGCAATGAGTGATGAAAGCAAAGTATCTGTCATTTGCCTTCACCGCTTTCTTCCTTTTTTCTTGTGAAAAAATATGTGATTATCATCGTTACCATATTTGAATACAACAAAAATGTATTTTCGTTGAGCGATCTGTTTGTAACCACAATATATACCAAGGACATCACAAGCAAAAGTGTTACAATGCTCTTAACGTCAATAAGCTTCCTGTGTTCTTTCATCTTCATTCTCCTTTATTTTTTCATATTCTTCTTCTGAAATTTCGTACCAGTTTTCCGCTTTATCGGTGCATCCAAGGTAAACCGTTTTTCCGTAGGCAATACCGTTTGTGAGCACCTTTCCCTCACTTGCCTTTATTATGTTTTTCATAGAAGCGTCCACCCCTTATCTGTTGCTATCGTTATTTCTTCTGCCGTCAGCTTTGCAAGGTTTATCGTGCCTAGTGTGCAGGTATACGCTGAGCTTTCCCCCGAACGATCCTTAAGTGCCACTATTATTGACATCAGGCTGTCGTGCGAGAGTAGCTTACTTGTACCAAAGCTAACACCATTTGTCCCGATAGCCCCCTCAAATCGTATTTCCTCTAATAAACTACAGTTGTTGAAAGCAGTTGAAAGATTTGCACTTCCGTCATCATTGAGTATTATTTTATCTATGGTCTTTAAAAATTCATTACCCTCAAATGCCCTTATCAGCGTTGTACATTTGGATGCGTCTATAATGCCTATGCGCGTAAAGAGTGTAGTAGCAAAACCATACTGCAAAGAGGTTGCTTTCGAAAAATCAATCTCAATACCCTGTTTCTCTGCAATTTCCATAAGGTCTCCACTTATTCGACTATACATAAAAATCCCATACGCATTACCTGCGGGCTTTATATCGTATTTGGGCTTAAAAGTGGTTTCATTCCACCCGTGGCCTGAATAGCCATTATAATAGTGAGTTCTTTTGCCATAATCCTGATTCGCATCCCAAAACGTATCGTAGGCTTCTTGCTTACCTCGTTCTATTGCCGGGGCAATGGCTTCCGACCACCCCTTTTGATACGCACCATCACGATGGATTTCAATCGCCTGTTCTATTTTTTCGGGCATTTGTGCAGGCGTAAATGTGTCGTTATCTTCTAGCACATCTCCTCTTATTGCATTGGCAATATCGGTTAAGGTTTTACTTTCAATAGCATATTTTGTCATTAAAATAATACCTCCTCTGCATTTGGCAGTGCCTCAAGGGTAGCATTTACTATCTCTGCCTTGTCGGCATCTGTCCAGTAATGTACACCCCTGATGGGCTTAACTGTTCCAAGGCTGTATGTTTTTGAAATATGGTCAATGGATAGTATTAGTTCGCCATTCTCTTTTAGGGTGATATCGGGTCTGTGTGCTTCGTCGGGAAAATCAACCCACAGCTGACCGTCCTCGTCAACGGAAAAGGTGTAAAATCCGTTGACGGGCGACATAATGCCGTTAAGGCCCTTTTCTCCCTGCTCACCTTGTTCACCTTTTTCTCCGCGTTCGCCCTTTTCACCTTGTGCACCTGCTTCGCCCCTGATTCCCTGAGGGCCCGGGTCGCCCTTGCTTCCCTTTTCGCCACGGTCAGAAATTTTAAGCCAGTATCTTTCGTCTGTCGGATTAATGTCAAAAGCATCGGCTATGCAAACGTAGCATTTTCCGTCAAAGGTAACCTTGTTTCCCTTTTTGTACTGCTTTTGGGGAATATACACCTCCCACAAAAGCTCGTTTGCAAAGGCACTGTCCAAAAGAGCCTTTACCTGAGGAATAAGTGATTCGAGCTGATTTTGCATCTGCATCACGATATCGGGCGTCGGCTCCGCCGCAACATAGCTCGTTTCGGAATAAGATACAAAAAGCCTGTCGCTTACCGATTTTATAACGCTGTTTACATTTCCCTCATTAAAGCCTTCAATTGTAAAGGTGCACCATCCGCACTCGGTAAGTGCTTCTCCGGGAATTGTTGTTTTGTAGTTCAGGCTTTCGTTTTCTATTTCCGGGGTAAGAAGAACGTGCGTTTCGTTTTCTCCCTTTGCATTTTTCCAGATGATTCGCTTTGCAAATCCTGCCCACTCTTCATCGAATGCAATAAAAAGCTCGGTGGCATTTCCGCTTCCGGCACTGCCTGCATTTTTACTGCTTTTTGAAACAAATTGCCCGTTTATATTTATTTGTATTGTGTTACTCATTTCTCCTCCTGAAAATAAAAAGCCCAATGAACATTTTTGTTCATTGGGCTTTCCTTATTTATTTTTTGTTTTTAATGTACTCATCAATAGCATCTGCCGCTTTTTTTCCTGCTCCCATTGCGAGAATAACCGTTGCCGCACCCGAAACTGCGTCTCCGCCTGCATACACACCTTCACGACTTGTTTTTCCGTCATCTGAATTTGTGATAATACAGCCGTTTCTTGATGTTTCAAGGCCCGGTGTTGTAGCTCTTATAAGAGGATTCGGACTTGTTCCGATTGCCATAATGACCGTGTCTACCTCTATATCAAACTCACTGTTTTCCTTTTCAATAGGTCTGCGTCTTCCGCTTTCATCAGGTTCTCCAAGCACCATTCTGATGCATCTGATTGAGCCGACAGAGCCTTTCCCGTCATCTAAAATTGCAACAGGGTTGGTAAGGGTCTTTAAGATAATGCCCTCTTCCTGAGCGTGCTCAATCTCCTCAAGCCTTGCAGGGAGCTCTTCAAGTCCTCGTCTGTATACGATATAAACCTCTTCTGCTCCTAAACGCATTGCGCACCTTGCAGCATCCATTGCAACATTTCCGCCGCCTACTACTGCAACTCGTCTGCTCTTTTTAATAGGAGTTTTTGAATCCTTTTCGTAAGCTTTCATAAGGTTTACACGTGTGAGATATTCATTTGCACTGTAAACACCGTTAAGACTTTCGCCCTCGATATTCATAAACCTTGGAAGACCTGCACCGCTTGCAACATATACAGCATCAAAGCCGTCTTCAAAAAGCTCGTCGATTGTGATTACCTTGCCGATAACCATATTCGTTTCGATTTTAACGCCAAGCTTTTGGATTTTGTCGATTTCGTCTCTTACTATACTCTTCGGAAGCCTGAACTCAGGAATTCCGTACACAAGCACTCCGCCTGCCGTATGAAGAGCTTCAAACACTGTTACCTCGTAACCCTTTTTTGCAAGGTCGCCTGCACAAGTAAGGCCCGATGGTCCCGAGCCGATTATCGCAACACGGTGTCCGTTTGGCTTTGGCCTTTGAATGTCTTCAATCAGATTTTCTCTGCAGTAGTCGGCAACAAAACGCTCAATTCTTCCTATAGCAACACTTTCGCCCTTTATCCCGCGGACACACACGCTTTCGCACTGAGTTTCCTGCGGGCAAACTCTTCCGCAAACTGCGGGAAGTGTGCTCGAGCGCGATATAATCTCGAATGCTCCGAAAATATCCTCGTTTGCAACCCTCTCAAGAAATGCAGGTATATCTATAGCTACAGGGCATTTTTTTGTGCAAGGCTTGTGCTTACAGGTAAGGCAACGCTTTGCCTCCTCAACTGCCATTTCGTATGTGTAGCCCTGCGCTACCTCAAGGAAATTGTTCTTTCTTACGTTTGGGTCTTGCGATGGCATGGCACATTTTTTCATGCTCATATTTCTTGGCACGTTACTGCACCTCCTTGTTTAAAAGGTTACAAGCTTCTTCACGCTTGTGCTGCTCAAATTCCCTGTACATACCACCTCGGCTCATAGCCTCATCAAAATCTACAAGGTGGCCGTCAAAATCAGGGCCGTCAACACAGGCAAACTTTGTTTCTCCGCCGACTGTAAGTCTGCATCCGCCGCACATCCCTGTGCCGTCTATCATAATAGGATTCATAGACACAGTCGTTTTAATATTATATTTTTTTGTAACCTGACAAACAAATTTCATCATTATGAGAGGCCCGATTGTGATAACCTCATCATAATTGTTTCCATCCTCGATAAGCTTTTCAAGAGCATTTGTAACAAGCCCCTTGTTTCCGTAGGAGCCATCATCCGTCATAACAATCATTTTACTGCTGACGTTTTCAAACTCCTTTTCTAGGATTACAAGGTCTTTATTTCTGAAGCCTGCAACCGTGTGTACCTCGCATCCCATCTCGCTGAGTTTTTTTGCAACGGGGTATGCAATGGCACAACCAACGCCGCCGCCTACTACACAAACCTTCTTCAAGGAATCAAGCTCAGTTGCTTTACCGAGCGGACCGACAAAATCGTGCAAGGAGTCCCCCTCGCAAAGAGCGTTAAGCTCCATTGTAGAGCCGCCGACAATCTGAAAAATAATTGTTACAGTTCCGTTTTCACGGTCGTAATCCGCAATCGTAAGCGGCACACGCTCGCCATCTTCTGTTGCTCGGAAAATAATAAACTGACCGGGCTGTGCCTTTTTAGCAATATGCGGAGCCTTTACAACCATTTTTGTAACAGTCTCATTAAGCGATGTTTTTTCAACTATTTTATACATTTATATTCATCCTTTCGCCCGATTTCTTACGTTCGGGCAAACCCTGCTATAAATAAACATTATATAGCATAATGGATGTAATAACAAGCATTTTATTTATTTTTTTCGACTAAATGTGTGTCAAAGCCCAACTGGCACACACTTAGCTCTATTTATTGTAGATTTTGTATTCTTGTGCCAGCTTGTACTGGTAGTCGCTCGTTTTAAGCCCCGCCGGAAGATTAAGAATTCTCGCGCTCTCTTCGTCAAGATAGCCAAGGATTTTCCACTTATTCAGAGCCTCTTCACGAAGCCTCTCCTGTGCTTCTGCCTGATCATCCCTTTCGTTTTGTGAAATCTCCTCCTCAAGCTTTCTTATTGCAAGCTCATAATCACGATCTGCATTGCCTCTGTCAAGCTCAATCTCTTTCCCATCGATGTATTTTTTGTAGTCAAACTCTCTGTCTTTGTAAAAACGGTCATACTCATTATTTGAAAGCCCCTGCAAAATATCCAGTTCCTTTATATCTGCGTTTAGAGAGTCTATATAACGCTCATACGCATCGTTATAAAGCTCGGGAATGATATCGGCGGATTTCTGGCTGTAGTAGTTATACGCCTGACTTGCAGCAGCAGTCGCATAGCTGCTGGCCAGGCCACCCGTATTTTCAGATACTTTCCCGAGAGTGTCTTCCATTGCACGCCTTCCCTCACGCTGATACATCCGGAGATAGTACTTGTAAATATCGTCATTCATTACGTCGTAGGAAAACGCTTTTCTGTTTAAAATGCTTTCCAGAGCACTGTCAATTTTTTGAGAATATGTATCCCTGTAGGCTCGGCTTGGCTCAAAGTCAACACTGCTGTTCATTATGTAGCTTACTGCTTTTTGATAAATGTCATCATAGGCGTATTTTTGAAGTCCCTCCGTGGTGCTTGCCTTTTGAACACGTTTGTGAAGCGTGTCAGCAACACTTGTTTTTGATGCACCTTCTGAGATTTTCTGATTGATTACAGTGCCGTAATCAACTTTGTCAAGCCAGCCTGAGTATTTGTTGGTCTTCTGATAACCAAGATTTTCGCCGTCGATTTTTTCGTTACGGCTTTGCTCATACTTTGCCGCACTTACGTAGTCGCCTTTTTCTGCGGCTTCGTTTATTTTAGCCTGATAGTCCGTGTCCTTGTTATAGCTCAATCATCTTCCCCCTCATATATTTTTGTCTTTTTCGTATTGATTTCAAGAATATTTGAGCTGTCAAGATGTGTAAGTATGTATTCAAGCTCCTGTTGATTAGCACGAAGATGGCTCTCTATAATACGCACGGCTTCTTCAGCACTTTTTCCTTTTAAATCAATAAGTTCGTTAAACATTTAATTCACCGAAAATTCACGCACGATTGACTCGATAACGCTTTTTCCTTTCCCTGAAATTTTTATTTTCATTTCGTGGCACTTTTTTATACTGACAGGGATTTTTACGTGTCGGGTTTTTTCGCCTCTCAGGTAAAACACCTTTTCCATCCGTCCTCCGTCAGCCTCAACCTCAACGCACACCCATGATTTTTCCTCAAGCGTAAGCGATATGTAAAGCTTGTTGTAGTTTTTGGTTTTGTGGTAGTTTTCATCGGTCTGACAAAGTGTAAAGTACCACTCACACTCATCGTCCGCCTCATTTGTCAACTTCAAAAGGCCCTCCTGCGTAGCTATGTGCAAAGCACCACTGCAGTAGCAAAAATCCTTTGCCGTTGTTTCACCAAAAACGCTCCACAAATCCCTTTCTATGTCGTAGACATAGAGCATTCGCCCGTTTTCGCCGTCGCCCGCAATATAGTATCTGTGATTATCACAGCCTGCCACGGCATTTTTCATTGAAATGCCCTCAAGCTTTTGCGAAATGCACCTTGCCGCTCCACCATAGGATATGTAAACGCCATCACCGTTTCCGTAAAATATTCCATTTACCGTGCTTATCACACTTCCCAAGCAGTCCTTACTTACACCACCGCAAAGCGTTTCCACCAACTGAAAATTTGACGGACGCGACCCATAAAGCTTATAGCACGAGTTTTCCTTAAAGAAAAGACAACTGCCGCCATAAGGGACACAGGCGGTAAAATCGCCAGATGTATTTGACGTTACGGTAAAGCTGTCGGTTGAAAGCTGGTTATACACAAAATAGTTGAACGGGTCTCCAAGCTTTGATGCATAGATAGTGTTACCCTCGCACCCCCAGAGTCTGTTGCCGAAGTTGCACACACACGAGAAATCGGGGATTTTTCTTTTGACGGTTATAGCGCCCGGTTCGGTAGTTTCAACGAAGGTACCTTCAAACAAAAGTGTTGTACCGTCGATTTGAGAAATTACTGCCAGTATATTATTTTCCACACTGGAGCATCCTGATATTTCCACAACATCGCCTTCCCTGAACTGAGAAAATACACCCTTGTTTACATTTTTTACGCTGATGGTTTGGCACGGGATTTTAACCGTTCCCTTTTCTTCATCAATAAATACTCCCTGCACAATTCTGTACTGATTGCTCAGACAGTTATTTGAAAAAAATGTGCCCACCTGAACATCCTGACAGGGAATTGATGCAAACCCCTCCGATACAACTCTTCCCGAGCTTGTATCAACTGATTGATATGTAAGCAACGCATCTCCAACCCTGAGCACAATTTCTTCATTTTTGGTTGATTCCGCAAATTTTACGGTCTCCACGCTCAGAGAGTTTTGTCTAAATGAAACATTGTCAACGGTGTACTCTGCATCAAGTCTTCCTATTTCTGACGTGTTTGTGTCATAATAAATTTTGTCGGGGAAAACCAATATTCTTCCGTTCATCGAAACAATCTGCTTTTTCCCCTGCGAGCATTCTCCTACAACCTTTTCGCCATAGTAGAGCTTTCCCCCGTCCGCAACAAACAATTCTTTTTCAAAATGAACTGCATCGGGGGATGAAAAACCTATGTGCTGAGGCTTTTGCCTTTGCGTTATTGCAGGGAACGCCTTGTGTGATATACCACTGCACTCACACATCTCGCCCTCGGCAATGTTTTTTGTTACATTAAGACCACCAAAAGCTACCATCCGTCTTGTATATTGATTTTTTATGTTTATTCTCGGCAGTTTCATTTTTTCTCCTTTAGTATTTTAATTTTTGCTGCACGGGCATATTGTGCCTTATATAGTCCTTTCTGAATTCCTCGTATGCCCTTTCAAACATCGCTGAGGATGCACTGTAGCTTGCAAAATCTCCACTGTAGAAATCGCTCATAGCTACAATATAAAGCTCATAGATGTTGTCAAACGGCTCCTTTATAAGTAACTCCTCGTCTGCCTGAGACGGAAATTCGTATTCTATGTTTCCTTCCTTTTGCATAGTCTCACGCAGAATTTTGCCGTCAAGTTCACTTATCCACGATGCTTTTACTACATCGTCAAATGCGTCGGGGCGAATGCGAGATACTTTTTCGATTACCTTATTTATCGTTGCCATTACAGTTCACACTCACTCCATTCGCCATTTTTAAAGATGTAGATGCCACCTTTATCCTCGGATATCTTAAAGCCCATGCCCGAGCCTGTGTCGGAGTTTTCCACACAAGTATCGCAAGGAAGAACAATCACGGGACGCACATAATATTTTTCGTTGGCTGTAAGTATTGTGCTTTCTCCTTCAATATTGTAACAGTAAACAGTTATTTCCCCTGCCGGCGTCCTCGTCCAGTACACTCCGCCATTTCCACTGTCTGTCTGCGCCTTAAAGGAATTATCTTTAAAGCTCGCAAACCCACTTATTTCCTCACGGGAGGCGAGGAAAATCCTGCGGGATAAATTATTTTCAACCTGCACCTCACAGAGTTTATTTCTTACCCTTTCATCAAGTGAGTTTATAAATACAGAGTTTAAAAACACATCAATATCAGTCTGGGAATATGCCTTAATATTACTTTTATTGTACGATACACTGTCGTTGAGAAGATTGTTCCTGATCAGCTCCACTTTTCCGCTGTAGCGTGTATTGTTTGAAAAAACAATGTATTCACGCAAGACCCCGTTTTCTTTTATGAGCACGGTGCTTCCGGGCTCAATGTCCTTAAGGGTTATGTCGCTCTTCTTTTTTGTGAGAATGCAGACATCACCGTTTTTGGCGTTGATTGGCAAAGCTCCTGCCACAGAAACGTTTCGAACGCAGGCATCCTCAGGCTCCGATACATACGCCTTTACCTGACCGATAAATGCGCCGCCCTCTTTTTTAAAGGAGGCTTCCGCCAGATTGTCGGCATATTCGTAAATATCCGTTTTTCTTTGATTTTTGTCGTACTGTGCACTTTGCATATCGCCTGAGGCATCAAGTCCGTCTTTTCCTCTGGGAATATAAAATTTCAGTACAGGGTTTTGTGCATCAGAGCTGTCAAGCTCAACATAAGGCTCGCTGTCATAGGGGAGCGACTGTGCCTGTGCAACCGAAAACACGGGGGTAAACCCATCCGTTCCTCTTTCGCCTCTGTCGCCCTTTTCGCCTTTTTCACCTTTTGGGCCGATATCGCCCTTTTCGCCTTTATCTCCCTTTATTTTTCCAAGATTAAAGCTTGCCACACGCACTCCCCCTTAGATATTTCTTGAAGCCGCTTCGTTATAGAATTCATCAGATTTAGCTTCCATCATCTTTGCAGTTTTGATGTCCTGCTGCATCGAATTTTCGATAACATCTGCAAATTTCTTCTTTATCATAACCTTTTTACCGCGGACGATTACACAGCTCTCGCCGTTTACCGCTACAAAAACATCATCCTTGTAGTCTTTGTTGTCCCTGAAAAGTTCAATCTCAACGAGTGTATCTTCGTTTTTTACCTTGATTTCTTCTGTACTTTTTGCCATTGTTTTACTCTTCCTTTCGATTAAAAAGTACGGGCAGGGCAAGCCTGCCCGCGCTTTAGTTAATTATTAAATGTACTTGCGGTTTCGATTCTTATCATATAAGGTTCAACAAGTCTTACTGCAGCCTTTGTAGCCTTCCAGCCTGCAGTTGCTCTCTGGTTAAGAGGGTCGCTTGTTCCTGCAGAGCCAAGCTGCTTGATAATATGTGTAAGACCGCCACCCTTGATTTCAGTTGTGCCATACGCATTATCACCAAGAATAAGCGTTGAGTAGACATTTCTGCCGTCTTTGCCTGCACCCTCGAAAATCTTGGCTTCGCTTGTTTCAACAAAACGCACGTTTTCAATCTTACCGATTTCACCCTGATAGATGCCCTCGGGGTCAGAATATGTCTTGACATTAAGCCACTTTGGGTCGCTCATAAGGTCGTAAGAAACGTCGGGGTGAATAATACCTACATAGCTTCCGTTGATTGTGTCAGCGTTCATTTTCTTGAGGAAACGCACTGCCTTACGCACTGCATCAACTGTCAGGTAGTGGTTGCCGCTTTCCTGACCGCCGACAAGCTCCTCTCTTGAAGTTACCTGACCTTCGGCATACTGTACATTTGTACCGCCTGAAAGCACTTCACGGGTAATGGTATCGAGCGTTCTGCCCGCCTGACCACCGAGAAGCTTTGTCGCCTGAACAAGATTGTTGTCAATTGCTGTAAGCATCAAAATATCAGAAAGCTCAATAAAGCCACCGTACTGATGCACCTCTGAATTAACAACGCCCATATCGAGCTTCTGACCGTTAGGTGTAACTCCCTCTGTAAGCGGTGTTGTCATTTTGGGAAGCGGGTCGTACTTTCTGAACTGAATTGTTTTACCGTTTCCCTTGGGGATAGGGCACTTCTGGCCAAACTGGTCATGGACAAGCTTAGGCTCTGCCATATCGATGAGGTAATCCGAGTAATACACACGCATATCGTTTGAAAGTGTTTCCGTGGTATTAAGATTACCTTCCTCAGCAAAAAGCTGTAAATTTATTTTTGTGATTTTCATTTTATCCTTCCTTTTTCCTTAAAATCTGATTGTCTCTCCCATAGCTGCACGATTTGCAAGCTCCTTGCGTTCCTTTTTTGTGAGCTTTGAGATGTTTTTTTCAAGAACAATTCCGCCGGTTGTATCCGAACCGTTTTCGATGGGTCTTACGCCCTTTGAGCGGATAGAATCTACAACCATTTTTTCGGTGTTCTTTTCGTTATTTGCGAGTATTGCATCGATGTTAGCTGCCTCGTAGGCTTTCTTAACGCCGATACCTGCCTTAAGAAGATTTACAAACTGCTCGTTTTCAAGCTGAGCCTTGAAATCAAAATCGGGGTAGACCTTTTTTGTTTCCTCAGCCTCTGCCTTAAGCTTTGACGCCTTGTCTTCCGCCGAGCGGTTTTGTGCTTCTTCTGCCTGAATCTTACGCAAATACTGATTTTCCGCAACAAGTCTGCGAATTAAATTCTCCTTTTCTTCTGCGGTGTACATCTGATTGTTTTCGTTCACCTTTTTCACCTCCTTGAATCTGCGGTCAATGATTTTCTTAACTCTTTCGGCAAATTCCTTTTTGTACCTGCCTTTGATAAGCTCCTCAAATTCCGCCTTTTTCTTTTCATCCCCGGCGTCGAAATGTTTTTCTTTTTCGCCCGTTTGCAGATTGCTGACTTCTGCATTTTTTCCAGCCGTTTCTATACTAACCTCTGCCTCTGCAGTAAGCGGAGAGCTTGTATGCTTTTTACTCATTTTTGTTTCTTCCTTTCTATTTGCACCTGTACATTTTTTCTGTAGTTTTGAGCGATAAGAGAAAAACCTTTGATAGCCATATCAAAGCCACTGTGTGTCAATTCCTCTGCACAGAAGCTAAGCTTTGCGCTTCCGCTGCTTTCAAAATGCGACATATACCTTATGCCCTTTTCCTCGGCTACACTTGCCAAAAGAGCGTAATAGATTGCACTTACCGCCGCACACACAATGTCCTTTCCGTCAGAGTACATTGCGTGGCCGTCTATTTTCAGTGTTTTGTGTTTTCCCTCTTCTGTAGCACGTATTTTAATCATTTGTATCACCTGTATTTATACCCTCTCTTATTTTTGCCTCAATGGCGCTTTTGCCCTCAAAGTCCATTATTTCAAGTGCACTAAGTGCCTGAGATGCGTATTGAGGATTGAAAAATCCCATATTAAAAAGTTCTTTTGCCATCTCGTTTTGCGAAAGGCGGCTGTAGGGGCTCTTTTTCTGAGCTTTTACCGATATGTCAAAAACGGGGCATCTCAAAGAATTGTTATCACTGATTTTTCTTACTATATTTTTGTTGTTGTACTCCTCAAAATCAAAGTTACCGTCAACGCCCGTTACCCTGAAAGAACGAAGCTCGCTATAAAACTGCCTTATAAGCTCAATACACAGATAGTTTATTTTTACAAATGCACGGTATGTACCTTTGAGCATATCACGGCTTGTTTTGTTGCCCGCCTCCTGAAGTGCGGCTATCGCAGATGCCGCCGTTACACCACTTGTTGCGGCAGAACCACGGTTAAAATCACTGTTCGAGCTTGTTTCCTTAAGCTCCTCAATTTTCATATTAAGGATGCTCAGACACGTCGGCGGAAGCTGCGAAACATTTATCGGGCGAAGCCTTTCCTCGTTTATATCGCCCTCCACGTGTACAATCGGCTTTGACCAGTCAAGGAACTCTCCCTCGTTTATGCCTGCACTCATTTTTGCAAAATATCTTGGTTTTGCCGCCATCAGTGCGTTTTCAAGCATTGCCTGATTGAGCTTGTCAATGTACATTTGCGGATTTTTTGTAACTGCAATATATCCAAAGCCTGCAGGCGTACCCTCCTCAGGGAAGAGAGCATCAAAAACAACGGGATATTCGCCGTGGTCGTACCATCCGCAGTCTTTGTATTCCTCGCAGTTTTCCGATGCAAAAAGCACCGTATCTCCTGTGAATTTGCAGTAGTGAAGCAGTGTTTTCCCGTTTTCACTGCGCACCTTGTAGTACCAGTCAACAACAAGCGCTTTTTTGCTTGTGTCGATGTTGTCATCGTAGATATACTGCTTTACGTCAATTACGTTGTCGCCGCTTTTGTCCTTAAGAAAGGGATATTCACTCTCTAAAACATCTCTGTCCTTAAGATCAACAATAAAAAGATTGCGACTTTTCTGCAGGTCCGAAATACCAGGCTCCCAGAAGATATTGAGCAAATCTATCTTGGAAATCTGAATATCACCGAGTCCGCTTTCCAGGCTGCTGTTCCAGAAAACTCCGTACGCACAACATCCGTGCTTAAGCTTGTACCACCAGTTCTTTGAGTACGTTTCCTCAAAATCGTTATTCTCCAGAATTGCCGGCAAGATTGACGAAAGTCTGCGTGCTTCCTCACGGTCGCCCCTCTCACGTGGCAAAATGCTTGCCTCGGGGAAATCGTCCATTGCATCGGCGTGCTTGCTTGTAATCACGTTAAAAAGCCATGCACTTGTAGGGTCTTCGGTTTGTCTTGCCTCACCTTTCCCGAAAGTATCCCAGTGGCGCAGTTTCCACCACTGCTCGTTTTCCACAATGTTGTTTTCAAGCGTATTTTTCCCGTCCTTGTATTCACGCAGGATTTCTGATGCCCTTCTTACCTCGGCTTCACCTATTTTTCTGTTTTTTAAGTCTTGTTTTTTCATTGATTACTCCTCTATCTGCGGAAGCATTACAACACCGCATTCGTTTTGCTTATTCCTAAGTTTTTCTTCTTCCAATTTAAACTGTCTTTCCTGTGCAGGCGATGCAATGCCGTACATTACCCTGCGAATTTCTTCGAGCGAGTGAAGCGCCTTTATTGCATCATTGAGCGATTTCATATCAATTTTGTCAAAGATGCGTTCATCCGTTACAGCGTTTCCGTCGCTGTCTTTTTCTTTCACAAGATATCTGTTAAACTGCTTTTCATCACTTACTGCATCATTTAAGATATTTCCCAGCTTGCCTGCAATATCAATTTCTCGGGCAAGCTTTATTGCCGCAAAATACGCCGCCTTGTCGGCACACTTTGCCATAACGCTTTCAAGATACTCACGCTTTGCCTCGCTCCAGCGTTCAAGCTCGTAATGACGATATAGCGTTGCCTTGTTAATGCCATGTTTTTCTGCAAGTGCCGCCGCCGAAATATCGCCTGTTACAAACTCCGTCTTGATAGCGTTCCAGTCATATTTTTTTCTCATTTAATTCCCCCTGTACTTTTTTATGTATTCTTCAGATCGAGGGGGTCATACACACTTATTTTAGGACTTTTCCTTGGTGGATTGATTGGGTTTTCCATTGCAACGTATCGCACTTCATCATAGATGTGATCCTCTGCCTCGGTGTCAATATCCTCAACATTCTTTAAGCTGTACACAAGCGCAGGCACCGTTCTTATAAAGTGCTTGCAGGTCGAAAAAACATAAAGCATCGGTATGCCGTTTTCGTCAAACGCAAGTCTGTTATGCATTTGCATTTTGCCTGCAATACGTGTGTTGTCCGCCCTTTCAAAATAAACACCCTCACGCTCCATCATTGCCGCAACGCTTTCGCCGCGGCTCTCGTCAAAGATTGACGGATCTGCAATGCCCGTTATGTACTTACCCCTGAGGTTCAGATCCTCTTTTTCTGCCGATTTTATCCGCCTTGCAATTTCTGCAGGTTCAATCCTCAGCCCCTCGTTCGGAACTCCCGTGCAACCGTAAAGCTCACGGATGCGATACATCCGCCCATCGTGGTCAACGGCGTACCAACCAACAGAAAACGGTCTTGAATAGCCAAAGTCAAACCCACGGTATATCTTCCACGAGCTTGGCACACGAAAAGGCTCAATCACGTGGGTATTTACCCTAGATTTGTAGCCGTCGGGATTGTTTTGCCATTCGGTAAACACCTGCCCCGAGAAGCTGTCCCAGTCCCCGTAGAGCAGTGCCTTTCTTTCGTTTTCGGGTAGAGCGGCAAGCCTTGTTATATACTCAGGGTCGTTTTCAAGCAGTATTTTATTGTCAAAAACGCTTGATGGAACAAAAATCCTGCTTCGCCTGCGAGTTTCTCTGTGTCCGTCTGGAAAAACAATATTTATGTCTTCGTAAATGGTAGTCATCGGCGGGGCAGGCGTTATAAACCTTTCCTTAACCCAGCCGTGCCCTACTCCGCCGGGGTTTGCCTGAGCACGTATATAGCACCTTGTATCTGGCCCATTGGGACGGTTCCGGCTGAAAAGATAGCTGTACTCGTCCCAGGTAAAATGCGTAAGCTCGTCAAAATCAATGTAGTCATAACGCTTTCCCTGATAGCTCACTCTGTCCTTGGTATGTTGCATCGCACCGAAATATATCTTGGCCCCCGATGGAAACGTCCAGCAGTGCTTTTGCTCGTTGTATTTTGCATTTGGAAAAGCGGGCGTGTATATCTCACGGCTTCGGTCAATGATTTCCGAAAGTTGCGGATAAGTTTTCCTTAAAATAAGCCCCCTGTAATGTGGAATATGTACCTGTCTCAGAGCCTCGGCAATAGCGCAGTCGCTTTTTCCGCCGCCTGCCGCACCTCCGTAGAGTGCCTCGTTTTCCCATCGGGACATAAAGATTTTTTGCCGTGGCTGAGGCGTCCATATAACGCTTCTTTCCATTTTATTTACCCCTGTCGCACACTTCTATAAGGTAATTTCCCTCGTCATCACGGCTTGCCGAAAGTGTAAATCTGCCGAGGGCTTCCTTTACGTCTTCTGCCGAAAGCTTTTTTGTGCCCCCCTGCTCATAAGCAAGCAGTGCAATATTTGCCGCCGCGCAGTCAAGCAGCTGCCTGAGTGCAACAATTTCCTCGGAAAGCTCTTCTATAACTCTTTTGTCGTCCTCGATTTTTTTATCACGGCGTTTTATTTCATTTTGAGTATTCATCATTTATCTCCCTGTCTTTCATAATATTTGTTGAGCGAAACTGCAATCGGGCATTTGCGCCATCTTTCAATGTCCGAACAAAGTTCATCTTCAAACTCAATTTTTTCAGCACGGGAGTGAAAAAACAAAACTGCACCCTCGCACCTTAAAAGGCTGTTTTCTTCCCTTTTATAAAAAGGGCATTGTACTACATTTTTCATTTATTTACACCTCAATGCCACATACTGACCGTAAGATAACCCCATTGTCTGAGCCCTTTGCTGAACTACGGTAATGTCGTCGTACGGCGGTTTTTTAAGTTCTTTATACGGTGCGTATCCGTTTTTCTTTCGCATACCGCAAAGGGGGCTGCAGGTTGTTCTCCGCATCGAAAGCTCGGGGATACGCCGTCCGCATACATGACAAAATTTGTAACTGATGTTTTCCATTTTTCTTTCCTTTCACGTAAATATAAGCTTGCTTTTTCGTAAATCTTACTTATTACGTAAGTGAGTATAATATATACTTTTTCTAAAGTCAATACTTTTTACGTAAGTTTTTTAAAATTTTTCTTGCATTTTAAGAAAGTTGATGATATACTTGTGTCGAGGGATGTCGAACCCCTCGACTAAGGAGTTGATAGTATGACCTTACAAAAGCGTATAAAAGAACGCCGCCAGGCACTTGGGATGACACTTCTTGACGTTGCAAACGCACTCAATGTAAAGGAAGCAACAGTTCAGCGCTATGAAAGCGGCGAAATAAAAAATCTCAAGCATTCTACAATACTTGAGCTGGCTCGTATATTTAAATGCAGTCCGTCATACCTTATGGGGTGGGAGGACGACTTTTTGCCGTCTGATGCAATGTATATAAGTAAAAAGCGTGTTCCCGTAGTCGGGGAGATTGCGGCGGGCATCCCTATATATGCGGCAGAGCAGGTGGATTACTACTCACCTGTAGAGGACGATGGTGCCGACTTTTGCCTGCGTGTTCACGGCGATTCGATGACGGGCGCAGGTATAAACGACGGCGATATTGTGTTTATCCGCAAGCAGGACACCGTTGACGATGGCGATATTGCCGCCGTGCTTATTGACGACGAGGCAACGCTTAAGCGTGTGTACACCTCGCCCGATTCCGTAACCCTCGTTGCAGAAAATCCAAAATATAAACCAATGGTTTTCTCGAAGGAACAGGGTAAAAATGTTCGTATACTTGGTAAAGCAGTGTCGTTCACCGCAAAATTATAAAAGCCTATAAAAAAAGATGTGAATTAATTCACATCTTTTTTTGTACCGAATCAAATAAATTCTGTAATTTCTCTACCGTAAGATTAGGAACTCTGGAATGCGACCTTGCCAATTCGTCGGTGTAGCTATCAAGCATATAGGCAGTGTACCTTTTGTTTGAAACGTGCGTTACGGTAGGAAGCAACCTAAAGCTTTCAACAAAGGTCTTTTCATCTTCCTTTACGATTGTAACCTCTGCCATACCACCGAGTATTTTCGAAACACTGTCCTGATTTGAGATAAAGTTGCCTAAGGAATAGAAAACCACAGCCTTGTTCCCGTTTTGCGAGATGTACTCCTCAGCCGGCTGAATAACGTGCGGATGCGTACCGATAATAATATCCGCACCATTTTCGCACAAAAATTCAACATCCTTTTTCTGCCCCTCAGTAGGCGTGTGCGTGTATTCCGTGCCAAAATGCACAAAAACAATGGTAATATCTCCGTTGTCCTCCGCCTTTTTCAAAAGCTCCTTCGTGCTTTCGCTGTGGTCAAGAAGATTTACAAGATACTCCTTACCGCCGGGGAGCCTGAATCCGTTAAGCCCGTAAGTAAAGTTGAGCATCGCAATATCTATTCCGTTCTGGCAAAGAACCTCAACACGCTTTGACTCGTTTTCGTCCTTATTTATACCAAGCACCGAAATTTCCTTGTGCTCCTGCCAGAAAGCAAGAGTGTCTTCTATGCCTCTTATGCCCTTGTCGTAGGTATGGTTTGTTGCATGCGTTACAACATCAAACCCCGCCTTTATGACTGCCTCGCCAACCTGAGCAGGTGAGCCGAATGCAGGGTAACCGCTAAAAAGTGCCGGGTTGTCTACAAAAATCGTTTCCTGATTTATAACCGCAATATCGGCGGAGGAAACCTTTTCTGCCACATTTTCGTAAAGGCAGTCAAAGTTATAGCCGTCCCCTGTCTGACAGTTCTTGTAAATCGGCGAATGGATAAGATTATCCCCCACTGCAACAAGAGTTATTCTTTTACGTTCTGCCTGAGGAATCAATTCCTCAGGCAGATTATTTTCCTTGGGAATAAGTGCACTTATAAGTACACAAGAAACACAAATAACAAGCGTCAGCAGCTTTAATTTACGCCATTTGTTCATAAGCCTTCTCTATTCTTTCGAGTGTTCTGTCGTTTCCAAGCACCTGCTGGATGCACCAGATATCAGGAGAGTTTGTTCTGCCGGTGAGAGCAACACGGATAACACTGCTTACATCGCCCACGTGGCCCTTGAAGTTTTCGGGCTGCTGCTTGAAAAGCTTTGGCTTCGGAGCAAAACCAAGCTCTTCGCCAAATGTTCTTATTTTATCAAACCATACGCTCTGGTCGTCGGTGTGGTCGTAGGTTTCAATATACTTTTTAAGGATTGCACGGCAGTCCTCACGGCTTACATTTTCGGGGAAGCTGTCCTCACGCTCAAAAAGCTCTTCAAAGAAGAAGCTGTAAAACTCTTTAGACTGCTTCCAGTGGCTGATGTCCTTACGGGGCTTATCTCCGCCACGGCCGATAGCAATCATACCGAGTGAAAATTCCTTATCACGGGTAAGAAGCTTGTAGTACTCTTCATCGCACTCTTTTGCCCAGTCTGTGATATATTTATAAACGGTCTCAGTGTCAAGAGTTGAAAGATAGTTCTTACTTACATCGTTGAGCTTGTCTATATCAAAAAGCGAGCCGCTTATACCCATTTTCTGTGTTGTAAATTCAAACTCGTTTACAGGAGCTGTAGGGTTAGCAAGTCTCCATTCCTCAAAGTTTGAGTTAAGAACGGTCATCATATATTCCCATACAGCGCCGGGGATGTAGCCCTCACTCTTGTAGTAATCGAGTGAAAGCTCAGGGTCCTTACGCTTGCTGAGTTTTCTCTTAACGCCGTTATCGATTTTCATAAGCTGAGCAGTGTGGCAATACACGGGTGCAGTCCAACCCATTGCCTCGAAAAGCTGAACATGGATGGGAAGTGTTGCAAGCCACTCCTCGCCTCTTACAACGTGGGTTGTGTGCATAAGGTGGTCGTCAATTACGTGCGCAAAGTGATATGTCGGAATTCCGTCAGACTTTAAGAGCACAACGTCCTGCTCATTCTGAGGCATTGTAAGTGAGCCACGGATACCATCTTCGATTGTAAAGGTATCGCCCTTAAATTCAGGTGCACGGAAGCGAAGAACAAAAGGCTTACCCTCGTTTATATTCTTTTCTGCCTCTTCAACAGTGATATTTCTGTGAACTGCCCACGAGCCATAGTAACCGAAGTTTGCTTTAAGCTCTGTCTGCTTTTCACGCATTGCAGAAAGCTCGTCCTCAGTACAGAAGCACGGGTATGCTTTTCCCTGCTCTACAAGCCATTTTGCAAACGTCTGGTAGATTTCGGCACGCTGTCTTTGTCTGTAGGGGCCGTAGTCTCCCTTTTCGCCATCACTTGTAGCACCCTCGTCAAATTCTACACCGAAGTAACGCAGTGTGTTTATAACAACATCAACTGCACCCTTTACCTCACGCTTGTTATCGGTGTCTTCTATTCTGAGATAAAATACACCGCCGCTTTGGTGCGCAAGGCGTTCATCAGTGATTGCACCGAAAAGGTTTCCAAGGTGAATAAACCCTGTAGGGCTCGGTCCAAGTCTTGTTACTCTTGCCCCCTCGGGAAGACTTCTCGGCGGGTAAAGATTTTCGAAAAACTCGGGTGTTTTATCGATGCTCGGGAAGAGCAGTTGTGCCATTTTTTTGTTATCCATTGTCATATTCCTTTCATACTATCAAAATATCCTGTGTAATAAACCTTTGGTGCATCGGGAAGTAAAAACGCACACAGGTCAATAAAGTAGTCGTCCGTCATTGATGCAATGTAATCCGCTACAATATCGTCCTCACTGTTTTCATCCCTGTAGCTTCCTGCGCCGTAGTAACCACGGCGTTTGTCTACATATTTTATATGATGCCTGTAAATAACAGAGCTTTCATCACCTTTTTTAAGGTCCTCGAGCAGCTTTTTGTAAAGCATTTCAAACATCGGCCTGATGCTCTTGTCGTACTGAACATTTACATCCTCGGCAAGATAGATATTACTCATATTATCCGCCTTTGCCTTGCTAAGCTGATTAAAGTACTCATCATCCATTTTGATAAAGTCCTCATCAACACTGTTTTCTATTATATTTACGATAAGATTATTTATTATAACCGAATTATAGCTTCCGTCAGACTGCACCTCAAAGCCCGCACGCTCGGCATCCTGCCTGTCCTTGCCGATGTAAGCGATGATGTCGCTGACCCTTACAACACAGCCCTCCAGAGTTGAGGGGATAAGCTTTTTCACATTTTTTGGGTCAAGGTAGCAACCCTCAACTTTTTTGTCAAACTCCTCAAAGCTACTGAGGTTTGACGGACGGTACTCCTTAAGCTCAAGCTCGCCGTTATGACACAAAATCCCATCAAGCGTCGGGAGCGAAATATTAAGGTTAAAGATTTTATCAAGCACCCTTACGCTGTGAACATTGTGGTTAAAATAACGCCCTGTATTTGCGTGGTAGAGGTCGCTTAATGCCTTTTCGCCCATATGGCCAAACGGCGTATGCCCTATATCGTGGCCGAGGGCGATTGCCTCAATGAGGTCAAGGTCAAGCCCGAGGCATCTGCCGATATTTCTCGCTATCCTCGACACAAGCTGAACGTGAAGAGCACGCCTTGTTATATCGTCATTCTTATAAAACGAGAACACCTGCGTTTTATCAGTGTATCTGTTATAGTAAGGATGATGAAGTATCTTTTCAATATCACGCACATGGCACGGTCTCCACAGACTTGCACGGTCTCTTGTGTTATCTCTGCGTGGTGCATCGTGCACTTTAAGATTAAGCTTCTCTTCTATATTCTTTTGCGTTTTCTCCGAAAGACGAAGGTAGTCACTTCTGCCCAAGCAGATCACCGCCTCTTTTTATGATTATACCTGCTACAATACCTGTAATAAATCCGCCAATCCCGCCGGTAACTATAAGCACGGGCAGATAGTAAACAGCCGCCTTACCGATAATAAAGCTTGCACACATAATTTGCCCCACGTTGTGAAAAATTGCACCCAATGCACTTACTCCCGATACCGAGAAAAGGTTTGTATGCTTTGCAAAGCACATCGCTGCCATACTTAAAACTCCGCCGCACAAGCTGTACAAAAACGGAGAAAATCCGCCGTAGAGAAGCGCACACAACAAAATCTTGAGCACACAAACTGCCCATGCACGCTTTTCGCCCAAAAGGTAAAGAGCGCTTACCACAGCAATATTTCCAAGCCCCAGTTTAACCCCTGCCACGGGAATAAATGCAGGGACAAGGCTTTCAATGTAACCAAACAGCACTGCTAAAGCCGTAAGCAGTGCTGTTTGTGCAACTGCCTTGCTACTTATCATATCAAAACATCCGTTTCGTTTTTGGTTTTATCAACTATCGTAACACTTAATTTGTTCGGAAGGCACACAATGCTTTGACCGTTTTTTGAAATTGTTTCCTTGTTGCAAAGCTTGTTTTTGCAGTCGGATCGAGCGATGCTGACGCACGAATTTTCAATTTCCACCACATTTACGCCAAACTCAGTCTTAACTTCAAGCAAAGCATCGTCGCCAAGCGGCAATGATTCATAAAGCTTTCCGTTGACCCTTATCTCAACGGTTTCTCCGCTTTGCGACGGTAAAAGCCACACAAAAAGCGCTATAAGTATAAATGCAATAACGAGAGTATCACCCTTACGCATTTTTTCACCTTCCATCACACTATATAATAACGCTTTTTTGTCGATTTGTAAAGTCTTGATTTAAAAGCTTATAAATCTCCTGAGAGCATAGCCTACCTGTCCTCTGTAATTAACCACATACCACTCGGGAAGCTCCCCTACCACGGTGAGCGTTGCACCCCTTGGCATAGATGCGAGAATTCTCGAAGTCGTGCTCGGCTTTTCCCGAAGATTAAGATTTCCGCTTGTTACATTTACCGTGCCGGTCCTTGGCACAACAGGCTCGGCAAAAGGAACACCAAAATACTGCGTAAGCGAAAGAACAAGGTTTCGTGCAATGGTGTTGATGTTATTTGTAACCCAATTTGCATCAGATGTGTTATCGTGATATCCAAGTTCTAAGAAGACGGCAGGGGCTCTCGTTTGCGTAACCTCTCCAATGGTTGTTGTGGGCACTGCACGCACCTTTTCGGGATTTGGGTAAATGTCTTTAAGATTACGCACAAAAATATCCGCCGCACGACGACCGTTTACACTTATTGGCGAATAATATACATCTATTCCCGTGTACGTCCCATACTGACCCTCGGGAGCCGCGTTTGAGTGAAGTGCAAGGTGCAAATCGTAATTTCCCCTGTTTGACTCCCTGATGGCATCGCCTGCCGTCCCTGTGCGTGAATTGCGGGTAAACTGTATGGCGTTTGCCTGCAGATACCTTACCATAGCATCTGCAACCAGGTTCATGTAATATTCTTCGCTCCCGCCCGTAACATACATATTGTTTTCCTGAGTTGACGGACTCAAATAAATTCTCGGCATAATAATTCCCCCTTTTTCACATTTATAATATGCTAAGCCGATGATATTTGACAAAATCAACTTTTTGTTGTACAATGATTTATTGGTTAGCTGGAAACGGAGGTTGTTACGATGTTTAAAAAGCTATTGTCTTTACTTTTATGTATGATTATTATTTGCGGTGCGTCCCTCAGTGCATTGGCGGCACCGCGTATACCTGTTTACAAGGTTGGAAACGTGCTTTACTTCCTTGACAAATCGTCAGGAACAATCACAGGCTTTGCGGGCGACCCGCAAGACCTTATCGTGCCCGAAACACTTGGCGGATATAAGGTTTTGGCAATTGGAAGCGGGGCCTTTAGCGGCTCGCAGACCTTACGCACACTTGCTATCCCCGATGGGATAAGCATTATATCTTCCAATGCCTTCGGCAACTGTCCCAATCTTACAAGCGTTGAAATCGGCAGTGGCGTAACATATATCGGCAGTAATGCTTTTGGCGGCTGCACTTCGCTTGGTAATGTCTATTTTAAA
>JAZRPN010000076.1:0-5463 GCA_045649225.1 Clostridia bacterium
ATGGGTGTTGAGGTTCTTACAAAAGACAACATCTATGGTGTAATCGTAGATATCCGCAAGGAAATGAATACAGCAAACATTCCCAATGATGGCAGAAGATATCTTCTCGTTACTCCCGACGCAGAAGCATTGGTGCTTAAAAGCCCTGAATTCATCGCAGCATCCAACCTCGGTGATGATGTGAAGCAAAGCGGTGCCCTCGGTCAGATTGCCGGATTTAATGTCATTCCCTGGAATGATTCAACCCCGGGACTTTCAATGATTGCAGGTCATCCCAGATTTGCAACAAGAGCAACGGAATTTTCCGTTAAGCCTAAGGTTGTAAGTCTTGACAACTCTGCATCCCATGTTGGTGCATCTGCAGTCAAGGGCAGAATGGTATATGCACACAAGGTGCTCCGCTCTATAGCTATAAGAGCGGTATACTCTCCCAAGGTAATTGTGGTTGATTCCGACCCCGGTGCAACCAAGGGTAACACAGTAGTGACAGTGACAGGTGCTACAGGTACACTCTACTACAGAATTAATCCTTCTGTAAGAGCAAAGCACGGTGCGGAAGTTGATGAGAGATTCCTTGAGCTTACATCCGGCGAGACACAGATTACTGCAAAGCAGGACTCAGTAATTGAGGTTGTGGAAGTAACTGATGGCAAGATATCCAGTGCAGGTTATGTACACGCTGATATAAAAGCATAATTTTTTAAGATAAGGAGGATGTCTATGCCGTTATATGCTGATTTTGATTACTACTCAAATACTTATTATGATGCGCTGCAGGAGATACCAATTCCGAACACGCAGAGGCTTGTGTATTTAAGGAAGGCATCTTCCTTCCTTAATTCGCTTTTTGTACATCAAAAGCCTCAAGAACCCTATCCCGAAGAAGTAAAAAATGCGTGCTGTGAGATAGCAGATTGCTATTTCCTTTGCGAAATCAAAGAAGGTATTGCTTCGGAGAATAACGACGGGTATTCAGTTACTTATACTGCGGAAGCTTCCGGAGTTAAGATGACAGAGCAAAAGGCGTATGCCATAGCTTTGCGATACCTTGGAAACACAGAACTTCTTTACAGAAGAATTGGGGTGATATAATGATAAGCGCAAATGGAAGTATAACTATTTATCATTATGATGAAGAAGCTGAAGCCTACACAATTGCACAGTACCCTGCTGCAAGCATCTATCACGGGAGCAAAACGATACCACAGGACGGCAACCTTATAAGCCAAGGCTTTTGTAAGATACGCATCCCTACCAAAGAGATGATAGATATATCCACAGACGACTATATCTACCTCGGTCTTACTGATGCAGAGCTTGACAAAAGCAAATGCCTTAAGGTTATGGCGTTCAGTGACAACCGACGGGGAAGCAGTCAAATGCACCACTGGAGGATTGAGTGTTATGAGTAATAATGTAGGTGTTACCATAAAGCTCAACAGTATAAAAGCGATACTAAAGGACAGGGGCCTTGAGGTTCATGGCAAGGTGCAGAAGTACATAGACAGTGAGACTATGCGACTTGTAGAGCCGTATATGCAGCTCGATACCTCGCAGATGATAAAATCTATGTATGTAGCTACTGATGTAGGAAGCGGCGAGGTTGAGGTTGACACACCGTATGCTCACATACGACTGCATCACGGCCCCACAAAGGGCTTAAGAGGCCCAAATTATTTTGAAAGAATGAAGGCAGACCGTCTGGATGAGCTTCTGGACGGTGCTGCCAAAATTGCAGGAGGCGAACCGAAGAGATGATTATAGATGCTATAAAGAAGCATTTTGAAGAAGAATGCAATTTGTTTGCAGGAAAAAAGCTCAATGTGAACTGCCTTGGCGAAAAGCCTCAAGCTTGTGTAATTGAGCCTACACCGTGCAAGCCTGTACTTGAAAAGTATACAGACGGCGGCACAAAAAGACAGATAACATTCTGCATTGCCACCAGAGAGTTTTTTGATGCGGAAATACAGCAAAATCTCAAGACACAGGAATTTTACGAGGCTCTGGGAAAATGGATTGAATGCCAAAACGAGAGCGGTAATCTTCCAAAACTCGAAAAAGGCTATGAGCCCATAGAGTATGAGATAATGAATGGCGGTTATCTGCAGGATGTTACAGGTAACAAAGCAAGATATCAAATTAACATAAGGTTGATATATGAAAGAGATTAAGGAGTTGATTTTTTGTGAGTAAGGTTAAAAGAAGTGCAAAATTAGCATTTATGGATGTGGGCACGACTGATAAGCCGTCCTATGTACGAATGACTAAATTTTCGCAGATGTCAAAGTCCAAAAATCCCAAGGAGCATACAACACAGTATGTTGATATGGATTTTGAAGAAACAGATATTGTCGGCTACAACGAATCTATATCATTTGGATTCGATTTACATTCCGGCAACCAAGTGCATGAAAAGCTTGTCGCTATATACGACAAGGAAATGTTCGGTGATGCTGCCGTTGTAAGCATTGTAACTGTGGACCGTTCGGCTCCTACAGCAGAGAGCGCAGGTACATACCCTGCAAGACTCAGAAGCTACACCGTAGTTCCCGGTGATGAAGGCGGCAACTTGGACCGTTATGATTACAGCGGAACCTTCAAGGTTAAATCTGATATTATTGAGGGCACTGCAACTACTGAAGACGAATGGGCCACTGTAATATTCGTACCTGCAGAATAAAAAAGATGACAAGCGGAGGACAAAAAGGACTCCGCTTGTCGACAATATTATACGGAGGGATTTATTATGAAGAAATTTGAATTTCAGAGCAACGAAATAACGATAGAAATGCTTGGTGTTACACTTAAGGCTGATGCGGCAGAAGCTGAATGTGAAATTTCTGCAGCACATAAGCTCATATCCGATTTTGGCGCAAGGGTAATGAGAGGAGAAGTAGAAAAGAAGGAAATCGAAGGTGTAATGAAAGAGGCACTTATTAAAATCGACAATGCTTTTGGGGAAGGTGCTTCAGAGAGATTGTTTGAAAAACATACAATATCCTACCACGATATTTGTGATGTTATCTGCTATATCCTTGCTGTGTGCAATGAATTTGAAGCAAACAAGCAAGCATTGTACAGTTCGTTTCGCAGCAACCGCGAGCAAAGACGCGGCGGTCCTAACCTTGTGAAATGAGCATCATTACAGAAGGCCTTCCTGATTGCGTGTATGACAGCTTCGGAAATTTTTATCAGCTTAACACGGATTTCAGAGTGTGGATTGAGTTTGAAAACCTTATTAGTAATCTACGAGAAAATTCCGAGGGTGCATTTGTTAAGGCGTGCGCGCTATGCTTTTATAAACGCATAGATGTAACAAAGACACCACTCCCTTCTACTTGGCTTGAGACAATTCGCGTGCTTTTTGCATTCTACTGCGGTATGCGAGATGTATCTGAACTTGAAAACAAACAGACCAAAGAAATCCAAGAGGATGCTGATGAGGAAGATACACACCAAGAAAAACAAATTTTTAGTTATGAATACGATGCGGATTACATCTATGCTGCTTTTGTGCAACAGTACGGCATAGACCTAACAGAGTGCAAATTGCACTGGTGGAAATTCAAGGCACTTTTTGCCGGGCTTACAGGAAATACAAAAATTCGTGAGATTATGGAAATCCGAGCAACAGATGTATCGCAAATTAAAGACAAGGAGCGCAGAAATCATATGCTCAGGTTACAGGATGCATATGCCCTTCCTGATATGCGTTCCGAGGAGGAAAAGGAAAACGATTTTGCCGCAATGCTGTGGTAAAGAGAGGTGTTAACGATTGAGAAAACACTTTTAAAACGCATTAAATGCCCTTTTTGCGGTTATTTAATGCCTATTTTTTATGGTAAAAATGCCGTTTGCAAAGGTCTTACCGTGAAATGCAAAGGGCGAAGCTGCAAAAAAGAATTTGAAATCAAGATAACCGGGTAGAGCCATTATGTGCCGACGGAATTCACATATACGAGAGGTGAAACAAGTTGGCACATTATGAAGGTAGTATAAAATTTGATACATCTATCGACAGCAAAAAGTTTGAGAATAGTGTACAAAAATTAAAATCAACTGCACTTAAGAGTATGGCGGCTGTCGGAACGGCATTTACTACGGCAGCCGGTTTTTCTATCAATCTTGCAAGTGACCTGCAAGAAGTACAAAATGTGGTTGATGTAACCTTTGGCGACAGAGCTGCAGATATAGAAGCTTGGTCAAAAAATGCAGCCTCTGCTTTTGGTCTGTCTGAACTGCAGGCGAAGCAGTTTAATGGTACTATGGGTGCGATGGTTAAGTCTATGGGACTTACTGATACTGAAGTTTTAGAAATGAGCACAACGCTTACCGGGCTTGCTGCGGATTTTGCCTCTTTCTACAATCTTGAGCACCAAGAAGCATTTGACAAAATCCGTGCAGGTATAAGCGGCGAAACCGAACCACTTAAACAGCTTGGTATCAATATGAGTGTAGCTAACCTGGAGGCATATGCATTAAGCCAAGGTATAACAAAATCCTACAATGCAATGAGTCAGGCAGAACAAGCAACACTCAGATACAACTATCTGCTTCACGCCGGAGCGGATGCTCAAGGCGACTTTGCAAGAACAAGTGATTCCTTTGCAAATCAACTTAAAATTGCAAAGCTTAATGTAACAGAGCTGGGTGCAGAATTTGGCGATATGCTTCTTCCCATAGCATCACAAGGTCTAAAACAGTTCAGCAGTGCTACAGTTGAATTACGAACCGCTATGGCTCAACCCGAGTTAAAAAGTGCTGTTGAAGATACAGGGGAATTGATTATCACATTAATAGATGGTGCTATAGAACTTGCTACTACAGCTATACCGCCTGTTATAAGTGCTCTTGGATTTTTAGCAGAAAACATAAGGCTTATAACATCAGTAGTTGTGGGTTCTGTAGCCGCATTTAAGGGATATGCAATTGTTCAAAAGGTACAAGCTTGGTTTGCTGCGGCAACACCTACTCTAAATGCATATACACTGGCAGTTACGGCTAACTCTGCTGCAGAAGCCAGAGGCATAACGATTTCTGCACTTCTTATATCAACAATGTCAACCCAAGAGATTGTCGTAGGTGTGCTTACAGGAAAAATAACTCTTGCTACTGCGGCTCACGAACTGTGGAATAGGGTTAAAATGGCAGACCCCACAAATTTAGTAATTGCAGCAGTTATTGGGCTTACTGTAGCTCTCGGCACACTTATTATGACGCAAAACACGGAAATAAGTGTTACACAAAAAATTGTTAAAACAAATGGTGAAGTAAGAAAATCTATTGAGGATTTAAACAATAGTAGAGCAGAAGCGTATAAAGCCATAAACGAAAATTGCAAAGCGGAAAAGACAGAAGCTGAAACTGCAGTGTTTCTTAAGGATAGACTTTATGAGCTTGAAAAGCAAATCAATAGCGGATCCTTATCAGATGAAGAAGCTACTGAAAGAAAAGCGGAATTTA
>JAZRPN010000077.1:0-2214 GCA_045649225.1 Clostridia bacterium
TGCGACGATGTATCCCAGCTATTAAAATCTCCCACCACACTTACGGATTGTGCATTGGGTGCCCAAACTGCGAAGCTATACCCTTTGCAATCGTAAATACTGGCAGGAGTCGCGCCGAGAAAGTCGTAACAATGGTAGTTTGTGCCATTGTTAAAACCTTGTATATCTTTTTCTTTTATAAATGCATTTGTCGTCTGTTTTTTTGCTTTGTCCGGCATAGTTGTTCCCTTCGTGTTCGATTTCTTTTATTATATTTATTTTATCAAAGTTTTACGCTTTAGTCAAATGGTTTTAGGTAAATTTATACAAATATTTTCATGTTTTTTCCTTTTTTTCGTCTATTTTCTACAAAATGTGATAAACAGGAATAAAAATAAAGGCACTTCTTTGAGAAGTGCCTTTATTTTTATTCCCAAAACGCAAGTTTTATACCCTTGTTTTCTTCCATTGCTTTTTTATAGCAGCGTGTCGTTACGGCAATATCCATAATTCCCGCTCCAACTGCATTGAAGTAGATAATCTCATCGTCATTTTCACGACCGGGTTTATCTCCCAACACTATTTCGCCGATTTCAGCGTGTAGCTCCTCGTCTTTGAAAAGACCGTCTCTGTGCATAAGAGCAACAGTGCTTATCATACGGTGCTTAACGTTTTCCCAGTAGTCAACAACTACCTTGGAAGACCTTTTAACACACTCGTTATCAACCTCGTAGTCTGCCATATTCATTACAAGAGCACCTTTTTTGAGCCACTCACCCTTGATAAACGGCTCGCTTGCCAGTGTTACGCAGTCTATGATATCGCTTTCCCTTGTTGCAGCTTCAACATCCATAGTAGGCACAGCCTCAATCTGAGGATAGGTTTCACGAACAAATGCGGCAAAACGCTCAGCATTTTCTATCTTTATATCGTATATGTAAAGCTTTTTGATATTAGGTCTTGCAATGAGTGCTGCCTCCAGCTGAGTGGGAGCCTGTGCACCTGCACCGCAAATGAGCATAACCTCGGCATTTTCTTTGGCAAGATACTTAATTGCAACGCCGCCCGATGCACCCGTACGCATTGTGCTTACCTTAGTTCCATCTGCAATACAAAGCGGAAGCTTAGTATCGGGGTCGTTAAGAATAATTGTAACACTCGCTCTGGGAAGACCTTTTTTAAAGTTTTGCGGGCCGCTTCCTATCCACTTGATGCCTGCCATATCGTAAGAGCCGCCTATGTAGCCGGGCATAGCGTTAATTCTTCCGTATATGTTTTCGTCCTCTACGGTTTTACCCCAACGCATAACACACTTGCCGGGTGATATAACATCATCCTTCTGAGTCAGCGCATAGACCTCTTCAACGTCGTTTATAACCGCCATCATATCTGCGGCACCTGCATCGTCCATAGCCTTGTTGTTTAAAAATAAAACCTCTGCCTTTTCCATCGTAAATTCCTCCGTAAATTTCTTTTTCAACAAATTATACCATTATTTCACAGAAAAGTACAGAATGTGCTCAGTTTCGCTTGCAACACATTCAAATGTGTGCTAAAATATATATGATATTCATTTTACGGGGGTTTTTATATGGAAATGCTTCAACTCAGATATTTTTACGAGAGTGCACAACACGAAAGCTTTACCAAAACAGCCGAGAAGTATATGGTGCCTCCCTCCTCGGTTTCGTCGTCTGTACGGCAGCTCGAAAAAGAGCTTGACTGCAAGCTTTTTGACCGCACGGGGAATCGTATTATCCTAAATAATAACGGAAATAAACTCAAGCAGGCTCTGCATACGATTTTTTCAAACTTAGATAGCGTAACGCAGGAGCTGACATCGAAAAACTTTGATACACGGGAAATCAAAATTCTCGTCCGCGCTATGCGCTCTGCCATCACGGATTACATCATTGAGTTCAATAAAATAAATCCTCACATAAAATTTAACATCGTCTTTGATTTTGACGAAAAACATTTTGAATCCTACGATGTTATAATCGATAAAATGACGAGTACCTATCCCGATTACGAAAGCTTCCGGCAGTTTAATATGAAAATACGCCTGAACGTAAATTCAGAGAGCCCTTTGCTAAAACGCAAGCTAACACTAAGCCAGCTTTCAGACCAGCCTTTTATAACGCTTAATGAGCAAAGCAATATGCACCCTATGCTTTTGAATAACTGCAAAAGAGCGGGCTTCACCCCAAACATCATCGCAAAGGTAAATGACGT
>JAZRPN010000078.1:0-2726 GCA_045649225.1 Clostridia bacterium
ACCTTGTATTTTGCCTGCTGCTCTGTCATTGCGCCGGGAACATGCGCCATATTTTCGTCATAGAGTCTGATTTCGTCCTCAAAACGCATATATTCGAGCATTCCCTTTTCGGTCTGAATCTGGAAGTCGTAGCCAAGACGAGTACCTCTTGCACCCCATGTTGCACCGTGGTATGCTACTGCACCGTTTTCAAACTTCATAACTACTGCACTTGTACCTTCTTCAAGCATCCAGGGAGTGCCATTGTTTGTACCCATGTGAGCACCCCAGAGAGGATTGCCGAGGAACCAAAGGAGAACGTCTATGTAGTGGCATCCGTGAGCGAAGAGCTGACCGCCGCCTACACGGTTATCAAAGCTCCAGCAGTTACCTTTAAGATAGCTCATATTTTCGCCTGTAAGCTGCTCTGTCCAGATAGACATCTGCATAATTTCACCGTATTCACCTGAATCAAGCATTTCTTTGAGCTTAAACATACCGGGACGGTATCTGTTGGGGTATGCACACATAAGTGTAACACCCATCTTGTCGCAGGTTTCGATAAGTCTTATGCACTCTGCCTCTGTATTACACATTGTCTTTTCCATAAGGATGTGCTTCTTCATAAGAGCAAAGTACATACCACATTCAAAGTGAAGCTCGTGCGGAAGTGCGATGAATACTGCATCGATATCTACATTTTCAATTATCTTTCTGTAGTCATTGATAATTACAGGATTGCTGCCGAGTTCCTTTGCAGCTATCTCTGCACGCTCCTGATTGATATCGCATACGCAAACAACCTCTGCACCTTCGATACGGTTAACTTCGCTGAGGTGTCTTCCCATCATAGCGCCGCAACCGATTAACGCAAATTTAAACTTTTCCATTTGTTTACTTCCTTTCTTCTTGACAGATTTCATTTTCTGTCATATTATATTTGTATTATAAGACAATATCACACGCTTGTCTTTAGAATTTCAGGTAAACTTTTTGCATAATTTGGCATTTGGAGTGATTGGTATGCTCATTAAGGGTTACAAACTGAAGGATACGCTTTGCATTGATGAAATTGTTTCGCTTTATAAGCTGACATTTGGGATAGCTCTCAGGAACATTGGCGAAGCACACGACTATCCCGAGATACTTTATGTTTTAAACGGCGAGGCGCATATGCTTGTTGACGGTGTTCCCCTGTCTGTGCACACGGGGGAAATGCTCATGTACGCACCCAATGCTTATCATATTGGTGCCGGAAAAAACACATACGCTGATGTACTTATCGTAAGCTTCAGATCGGACAGTAAAAAGCTTAAAGTTCACTACAACAAGGTGATAAAGCTTGATTCTAAGCTGCAAAACGAGTTTATAGATGTTATGGACACAGCCATTAATTCCTTTGTGTACGAGTTTTCACCCAACGGCAAGCGTTCACTTGTGGCACGAGAGGGTGTTAAGTCTTACGAAATAGAAATTATCAAAAAAAAGCTTGAGGCATTTTTACTTTCGCTCGGTGCGCGCGAGAAGAAAAATCAAAGCTCAAACACCAAGCATCAACAGGAGCTTTTAACAATTATACACACGCTCAATGCGCATATTAAGGAAAATCTTTCTCTTGCAGATATGGCAAATCTTAATACTATGAGTGAGTCCAAGCTCAAGCTTTTGTTCCGCGAACAGTTAAATACAAGCCCGCTTGTATATTTTCAGCAATTGAAGGTTGAAGAAGCGAAAAGGCTGCTGCATAACTTTAACCTTTCAATCACCGAAATTTCGGAAGAGCTTGGCTTCAGCTCAGTTCACTACTTTTCACGATTTTTCAAAAAGCACATCGGTGTTTCGCCAAGGGAATATGTGTTAGCTATACAAAACACGGGCTACAGCTCACTCGAAAAAAACGGAGAGATTTAAAAAATCTCTCCGTTTTTTATTAAAGCTTAACTTTTACGCAGTCAGGGTCAGAATAATCTATTCTGTTGCCCTTTCTTCCTATTGAGTCAATAAATGCAAGATATTCCTCTTTCGACTTGAACTGAGGTTTAAATTCAGCCAAAATCTTTTTCGCTCTTTCGGCATTGTTCTGGAGCAAAAGCACAAGCATTGCCATCTGAAGCTTTGCCGATTTTACGCAAGCACACTCTGGGTCAGTTATATAATAATCATCGCCGTGTGAAGTTCCTGTTGCACCACCTGTATACGGGTGTACAACGGGCATAATACCGCTGAGTTCACCCATATCGGTACTTCCTGTACTCATAACCTCATGCAACGCAAAGTTCTCCTCGGGGATTACCAAATCTGCTGCTTCCTTTGCTAAAAGCCTCATATTCTTATCATTTATGTGAGGAGCGTAGCCGTGAGCATCCATAATATCGATGTTTGCGCCGATAGAAAGTGCCGCACCGATAAGTGCCTGATTTATTCTCTTGTTAGCATCGAGTATTGCATCGAAGTTTATACCGCGGACAAAGCTTTCCATCTTAACAAGCTCAGGGATTGCGTTAACAACTTCACCACCGTGAGTAATAATGGGATGGAATCTGATTAAATCTTTCTCCTGGAAAGTTTCTCTGATAGCATTTGCGGCAGAAAGTCCCTGAGATGCGGCATAAAGAGCATTTTTACCAAGCCAGGGAGCTCCACCTGCGTGTGCCGACACACCCTTGTAGCTTACTCTTTTTGCAAGACATCCATTATGACCAAGGTTAACACCGTATTTCTTTGATGCGTGCACCATAAATGCCATA
>JAZRPN010000079.1:0-15317 GCA_045649225.1 Clostridia bacterium
ATTCGTCGGTGTTCATTTTATTCTCCTATTGTAATATTTGTAAAGTAATGCATTAAAATTTCGTCGTAGGTAAATCCATTCTCAGCCATACCGCGTGCACCCCACTGGCTCATACCAACGCCGTGGCCGTATCCCCCGCCATTTATGGCATAGTTTTGAGAACCTGCAGAATCAATCCTTATTTCACTTATTGTTCCATTTCCGCTTAATGCACGCATGGAGCTTACTGTGCTTATACCGCTTCCCGTAAGTGCAGAAAACGGACCCGCCGAGCTACCTGCTGTTGTTTTAAGCGATGTTGCCTTATCACCTGTAACGGTAAATTTCTGGCTGGAAAGCCCAAGTATTGTTCTGCATTTTTCAAGCTTTGTTGTGTATGTAGAGCTTGTCCCGTGAAATGTCATTTTAGTTACACGACCGCTATCCGTAACACCGTCTATCGTTATATTTTCAAGTGACCCGATATTAACTCCTGCATTTAAGAGCTTGTTTTCAATTTCATTTTTGGTAAGATTAACATTCCATTTGTATCTGGACGCCTTAGACGGATTTTCGTAAGCATCGTCAACGCCCTTTAAATATCCGACAACGCCTCCCCATACATTTTCTGAATTTTCGGTGTGTCCGCCACTTGTTGCGAAAAAGTAAAGCGGAACAATCTCTCCGTTATACTTTGCAAGAACGCCCTTTGTTTCTTGGGTTGCCTGTCTGGTGTTCTCGTGCTCAGATGCATATCCGCCGTATACCTGACAGTGTGTTGTAGAGCAAACATCAAAATCGTAATTTTTATGCGTATTACCTCTGCAAAGAACGAAGTTTCTTGCACATACAGCCTGTGCCTTAAGTGCTTCCTTTGGCCAGGTGTAGCTCATTTCCTTACCAAGAACACTTGCAACATAATCCTCGGTTCCCACAATATTTATGAGCGTCATTTCACCCGTATTTTGCTTTTGCGCAAGTATGTATCCTCTGTATTTAACACCGTCAAGAGTAATCATTCCGCCCGGTGATTGAATGGATATCTTGGGCGTCATTTCCGCAACAAATTTATCCCCTCCCGAAAAACCGGTCGATCCCATTTCTATGTACACACTCTCATTTGCGCCGGCAGTATATAGAACTTCGCCGCTTACAGCGTTATATACGTTTAATCCGTCAGTGGAAGAAACCGTGAATGAATTCCCGGCAGAGTTTCCGTATTTAAGCCCCACACGCACTTCGCTTTTGTATTCATAAGCATAAGATGACGACGAAAATAATAGAATTATAAAAAACATTGCAAATATTATTTTACGCAATCTCATACAAAATCAGTCCTTTCAATAAAAACCCTAATATGTTTTTTCGACGAAAATTCTTCTATTCCTTTATTTTTTAGGATAATTTATAAAAAAACGCTCATTTTTTTAATTCTTTACCCCTAAATAAATTGACACAACTCCATCTTAGTGGTATAATACTTAGGATTAGGATGGATAATTTTTAATATTTTTCATATATTTTGAAAGGATGATAACAATGAAAAAATTAAACGTAGCCGTTGTTGGCGCAACAGGTATGGTAGGCAGAACATTTCTCAAGGTACTTGAAGAGGAAAAACTCCCCGTGGAAAACTACTATCTCTTCGCTTCCAGCCGCAGTGCAGGTCAGAAGATAGAGTTCATGGGTAAAGAATATACAGTTGAAGAGCTTAACGAAAACTCATTTGACAGAGGAATTGATATTGCACTTTTCAGTGCAGGCGGTTCAATCAGTGAAAAGTTTGCACCTATTGCAGCATCAAAGGGTTGCGTTGTAATCGACAACTCAAGTGCTTGGCGTATGGATAAGGAAGTTCCGCTTGTTGTTCCCGAAGTTAACCCCGAAGACATCAAGAAGAACAAAGGTATTATCGCAAACCCCAACTGTTCAACAATTCAGGCTATGGTAGCTCTTAAGCCGCTTGATGACAAGTACAAAATCAAGCGTGTAATCTATTCGACATATCAGGCAGTATCAGGTGCAGGCCTTGGTGGCTGGAACGACCTTGAGAACGGTCTTAAGGGAGAAGCTCCCCAGAAATTCCCGCATCCTATCGCAAACAACTGTCTTCCCCACATCGATTCATTCCTTCCCGACGGTTACACTAAGGAAGAAATGAAGATGGTTAACGAAACACGCAAAATTCTTGGCAGAGATGATATTAAAATTACTGCAACAACAGTTCGTGTTCCTGTATTTAACAGCCATAGCGAGTCAATCAACGTTGAGTTTGAAAATGCGTTTGAGCTTTCTGAGCTTGTTGAAACACTCAAGAATGCTCCCGGCATCGTTGTTCAGGACGATCCTCAGAACAACGTATACCCCATGGCAATAAATGCAACAGGTTCAAACGAAACTTATGTTGGTAGAATCCGCCGCGACTTCAGTGTTGATAACGGTGTTAACCTTTGGGTTGTTGCTGACAATATCCGTAAGGGTGCTGCAGCAAACGCAGTTCAGATTGCTAAAAAGCTTATCGAGTATATGAACGAAAACTAAAATCGGAGGGGTTTATATGTCAAAAAATCCACTTTTCACAGGTTCGTGTTGTGCTATAATCACCCCGTTTGACAAAAACGGCGCTACAGATTTTGACGCACTCGGCAAAATAATAGAATTTCAGATTGAGGGCAAAACTGATGCTTTGATTGCCTGCGGTACAACCGGCGAAGCATCCACAATGGATGACAAAGAGCATTTAAAGGTTATCGAGTATATCGTTAAAAAGGTAGACGGTCGCATCCCTGTTATTGCAGGTGCAGGCTCAAACGATACACGCCACGGTATAGAGCTTATTAAGGAAGCAGAAAAGACCGGTGCAGACGGTCTTCTTCTCGTAACACCTTACTATAACAAAACATCTCAGCGTGGTCTTATCGAGCATTACACAGCTATGGCGGACAGTGTTGATATTCCGATTATTCTTTACAATGTTCCCGGAAGAACAGGCGTTAACATCGCTCCTGAAACACTTCTTGCTCTTTCTGAGCACGAGAACATTATTGGTATGAAGGAAGCCTCAGGCAATATGAGTCAGGTTATTAAGATGCTTTCTCTTTGTGGCGACAGCATTGATTTTTACTCAGGTTGTGATGATCTCAACGTTCCCATCGTTGCTATGGGCGGTAAGGGTACAATTTCTGTTTTGGCAAACGTTGCTCCGCTTCAGAGCCATCAGATGATGAAGTATGCCCTTGAAGGTGATATCAAGAATGCCGCAAAAATGCAGCTTGAAGCGATAGACCTTATTGATTCACTTTTCTGCGACGTTAATCCTATTCCCGTTAAAGAAGCTATGAATATGCTTGGTTTTAACGCTGGCACGGTTCGACTTCCGCTTTATGAAATGTCTGCTGAAAACGTTCTGAGAGTTAAAAAATCTCTTCAGGACTACGGCTTAATTAAATAATTTAAAGGATTATTTTAAGCCGACGAAAGTCGGCTTAAAATTTCTCTACAAGTGATGGTGAAAAAAATGACAAATATTTTATTGGTTGGCATAAACGGAAAAATGGGACAGGTAATATGTAAAATGGCTCAGGATAACCCATCGGTAGCTATTTCTTGCGGTGTTGACATAAACACCAAGGAAAACAATGGTGTTCCCGTTTACGACTCACTCTCAAACGTTAAGGAAGAAGCCGATGTTATTATCGACTTTTCACATCCTTCTTCCCTTGCAGGAACTCTTGCCTATGCAAAGGAAAACAACAAACCCGTCGTTGTTGCAACAACAGGTCTTGACAGTGAGCAGATTGCTCTTTTAAGGGAAACATCAAAATCAGTGCCCGTATTTTTCAGCGCAAATATGTCGCTTGGTATTAACCTTTTGATACAGCTTGCTAAAAAGGCTGCCGCTCTTCTTTATCAGAATTTTGATATTGAGATAATTGAAAAGCATCACAATCAGAAGATTGATGCTCCAAGCGGAACAGCACTTGCTATTGCAGATGCTATAAACGAATCGCTTCCCACTCAGAACGACTATGTTTACGACAGACACAGCAGCAGGAAAAAGAGAAGTAAAAACGAGATTGGTCTCCACGCAGTACGCGGTGGCACAATAGTTGGCGAACATGAGGTAATATTTGCCGGAAATGATGAAATAATAGAAATAAAGCATACCGCAATGAGCAAGGAAATTTTTGCAGTTGGCGCAATAAGAGCATCACAGTTTATCTGCGGCAAAGATGCAGGTATGTATGATATGAACAATCTTATAAACGGCTGACAGGAGGTCTTCAATGGAAAGAACCCGTATTTCAGAACGCATACTGCCCTTTTATACCAAAGGGGAAGAAATTTTTAATATGGTATCGCATATTGTCGGCGGTTCACTCGGCATTGCATACCTTGCGTTGTGCGTTATTTTTGCCGCACTGCACCGCAGTCCGATGGCAGTTGTTTCATCGGCGATATACGGCGCATCGGTAATTGTACTTTTCACAATGTCAAGTATATATCACGGACTTAAGGATTCCACTGCAAAGAGAGTTCTTCAGGTCATTGACCACTGCACGATATATTTTATGATTGCAGGAACCTACACCCCCATTGTGCTTTGCAGTGTACGCAAGCTAAACACTGCCATCGGCTGGACAATTTTCGGCGTTGTATGGGGGCTTACTGCTCTTGCAGCTACGCTTACCGCCATTGACCTTAATAAATACAAGCGTTTCTCAATGCTTTGCTATATAGCTATGGGTTGGTTTATAATCATCTTCTGGAAAATCACATTCCAGGCAATTGGTGTTGGCGGCGCAATTTTCCTTGCACTTGGCGGAATACTTTATACAGTCGGCGCCATTCTTTACGCATTAGGTAAAAAGAAACGCTATATACATTCGCTTTTTCATATTTTTGTTGATTTAGCAAGTCTGATGCATTTCTTCTGCATTTTCTTTTATGTTATATAATCAGGTGATGCTATGGAGAAAACAGTTTTTAAAGGAAATGCAATGCTCTCCCCCGTTCCACCTGTTTTGGTGTCATGTGGGGACGAAAATCATAAAAATGTTTTTACGGTTGCGTGGACGGGCACTATGTGTACTGACCCGCCTGTAACTTATATTTCGGTGAGGCCTTCTCGCTACTCATATGATTTAATTGAAAAAAGCGGTGAATTTGTTATAAATCTTGTTCCGTCGTCCTTAGTATCTGTCTGCGACAGTTGCGGGGTAAAAAGCGGGCGTGATATTGACAAATTCAAAGAATACAATCTCAGCAGTGAAATGGGCAAACTCAAGCACGCTCCCATGATTTCCGAGTGCCCCGTAAATATTGAGTGCAAGGTTCGTCAAAAGCTTTCGCTTGGCACTCACGATGTTTTTATTGCGGATATTGTTTCGGTTAATGTAGATAATTCACTGATTGATAAAAACGGAAGAATAACACTTTGGAAAGCAGGTCTTATTGCTTATGCTCACGGCAGTTACTATGAGCTTGGCAAACACCTTGGCACATTTGGTTTTTCCGTCAGAAAAAAGAAAAAGAAGCGTGCCGCTTCACCCTCGTTGCGTACCAAGTGAACCTAAAATCAGAATGCTCCGCTCGCGGTTAAGTACACAACTTCCTTTACAACGAAAAAATAAGATGTATCCCTGATACATCTTATTTTTTTGCTTGTCAATGGGAATGAACATCCTTTACAGGGAGCTTCTCTTTAAAAAGAAGTGTAATGCACCAAAGTCCCGCCAGACCAACAACGGTATAGATTATTCTGCTAAGGACAGATGCCTGCCCACCGAAAAGGGTTGCGACAAGGTCAACACCGAAAAGTCCGATTGAACCCCAGTTAATTGCACCGATTATTGCAATTACCAAAGCTGTATTATCCATATCTCTCAACTCCTTCAATATCATTATAAGTAATTTTTTTGATTTTATTCAAAAAAATTATCGAACATTTGTTTGCATTTTATTTTTTTATATGTTATAATATAGCAAAAGGATTGTGATTAGTATGAATTGCTGTTTTACGGGGCACAGACCACAGCATTTTTCCTGGGGAAATAATGAAAGCGATGAACGTTGCATTAAACTTAAAAATTTGCTAAACGAAACAATAGAGCAAGCTATTTCCGACGGTTATACTGACTTTTACAGCGGTATGGCACTCGGCACAGATATATTTGCGGCAGAGATTGTTCTCGATAAAGCAAAGGAAAACCCGCAAATAAAATTGCATGCAGTCATTCCCTGCGTAAATCAGCCTGACCGTTGGAACAAAAGTGAGCGTACACGCTACAGGCAAATTTTAAAACACTGCGCCACAAAAACAATCATAAGCCCTTTTTACACAGAAAGCTGTATGCTGCTTCGCAATCAGTTTATGGTGGATAACTGCCTGCGTGTTATCTCCGTCTGGAACGGCAGTTTTGTGGGCGGAACAGCTTACACTGTGAGATATGCAAAAAAAATGAACCGTGAATTATATAACATTAACCCAAAAGAGTTCACAATCACGGTTCACTGATATTACATTTTTTTATATAATTCCGGAAAAACTTCAATACTGCGTTTTAATATTCCGTTTACCTGAGCTATGGTTATTCCGTAGTTGGTGAACGGAATATTTTGTTTTACTGCAGATTCCATCCTGCTGTGGACTTCACGCTCTGTGATCATACATCCTCCGCAGTGGACTACCAAAGAAAACTCACTTAAATCTTCAGGGAATTCATGTCCGGGCAAAACGGTATATTCTAATTTTTTCCCCGTATACTCACCTATCCATTTCGGGAGCTTAACGCTTCCTATATCGTTACACTGTCTGTGGTGCGTACATCCTTCGGAAATAAGAACCTTGTCGCCGTCCTTTAGATTTTCCAAAGCAAGCACGCCGGGAACAGCTGTTTCAAGAAATCCCTTATAATTTGCCATAAGGATAGAAAATGACGTCAGCATTATATCCTCAGGCACTATTTTTGAAACCTCTTTAAATGCCTGACTGTCTGTTATTACAACTCGTACCTTACCCTTAAGTTCTTCGAGCATTTTCGGGAGCATATCAGGCTGAGCAACAACAACTGCGCAACCTCTGTCGAGCAAATCACGGATAACCTGTTGTTGCGGAAGAATAAGCCTTCCCTTTGGAGCAGCCTCATCGATGGGCGTTACCAAAACGGCAATTTCGCCTTTATCTATAAACCCTGCGGTTAAGCTCTTTTCCTTTTTCTGCGGAATTAAGAGCGAGATTTTCTCCTTAAGAAGCTCAATATTTATGTTTTCCTTTGCGCTTACAGCAATTTCATTTTCCCCATTTACAGATGCTTTAAATACATCTGATTTGTTATATGCAACAATGTAAGGAATATTTTTTTCTTTAAAAATTTTTGTAAGCTCTGTGTCTGCATCATTCAAACCATCCTCTGCATCACACACGAGCACGGCTATATCGACACGCTTTAAAATCTCTTTAGTGCGTTCAACACGCATCAAGCCAAGACTTCCCTCGTCGTCAAAACCCGGTGTGTCAATTAAAACCACAGGTCCAAGCGGAAGAAGCTCCATCGTTTTAGTTACGGGGTCAGTTGTTGTACCCTTTACATCTGAAACCACTGACACATTTTGCCCCGCTATAGCATTCACAAGGCTTGATTTACCCGCATTTCTTCTACCGAAAAAGCCTATGTGTAGCCTTTCAGATGCGGGAGTATTTGTAAGGCTCATTCAAATCACCTCTTATGTTAAAACCTTGTGGAGTCGCCTTTAACAATCTCACGCCAGTCAAGGTCTCCTCGTTCAAGACCATGTATAAGCATTTCCGCCGTTGCAATATTTGTAGCAAGCGGAATATTATGGACATCACAAAGTCTGAAAAGCTCGTGATAGTCCGGCTCGTGCGGCTGAGGAGTGAGCGGGTCTCTGAAATAAACAACCATATCTATCTCGTCATAGGCAATTCTTGCACCAATCTGTTGAGAGCCACCCTGAGAGCCTGACATAAAAACATCTACCGGAAGTCCCGTCGCCTCAACTATAAGACCGCCCGTTGTACCGGTGGCGAATAAGTTGTGCTTTGCAAGAATTCCTCTATACGCAATACAAAACTGAACCATAAGCTCTTTCTTTTTATCATGTGCAATAAAAGCTATATTCATCCTTAGTACTCCTTTGTGCTTTAATTTAGTGATACAACTGCCGAAAGAGTGCAATTCCCACCCTTGAGGCTAGCAGTAACAACCGGAACCGGAGCGTTTTCGGCAGTATATTTGCTGAGAATTGCCATAACCTCTTTTCTTAGTTTTTCTGTTTTATTTGTCTGAAGCAGGGTTTGTCTGTCCCTCTTAATCACGGCATTAAGCCTGTTTTTTGCCTCAGCAGACGAAGAGCACGCCATAGTGAAAAACCACTTTCTCATATATGACCCTACCTTCTTTTAAATAATCTCTTTAAAAATGACTGACGCATATCAATAAGCTCAACGTCATTTCCGTTAAGCCTCGATGCTATGTTTCTGTAGGCTTGTCCTGCCTGCGATTTTTCGGTAGATGCTACATACTCGCCGTTATTTGCGGCAATTATAATATCCTCGTCATCAGGAACAACTCCCAGCAGGTCAATAGCAAGTATCTCGAGCATATCTTCAATGCCGAGCATACTTCCCTTTTCAACCATTTTAGGTCTTAACTTATTTATAACAAGGCGAATATCCTTGATATCGTGCTTTTCCAAAAGCCCGATAATCCTATCCGCATCACGCACGCTCGAAACCTCGGGCATAGCAACAACTATTGCCTTTTTAGCCGCCGCAACAGCGTTTTCAAAGCCTTGCTCAATGCCTGCAGGACAGTCAATGAGAATATAGTCAAAATCCTCTTCCATCTGACGAATGAGATGCTTCATCTGTGTTGTTGTAACAGCGCTTTTATCACGCGACTGCGCCGCAGGAAGAAGAAAAAGTCCCTCAAAACGCTTGTCCCTCACGAGCGCCTTTGTATATGTACATCTATTTTCAACAACGTCTACCAAATCGTAAACGATTCTATTTTCAAGCCCCATTATTACATCAAGGTTTCTAAGCCCGATATCAGTGTCAATCATAGCGACTTTTTTGCCTGAAAGTGCGAGAGCCGCACCAATATTTGCAGTGGTCGTTGTCTTACCGACTCCGCCCTTACCGCTTGTAATGACTATAATCTCACTCATCTTCTCACCTCAAAAATATTTTATCACAGTTTTGTTTTTTAGTCCATAGTGTTTTTATAAACATTGTAAGATTATTTCGCCATTTTCTGCTATGGCAACTGCCGCACCGACATTTTCATTCTTTTTATTATAAGAAATTGCCTTGCCTATTCTTATCTGCGAGGGTTGCATCGAAAGAGCAAACACACGGGCATCCTTTTCAGTCTGTGCAACGCCCCTGAGGCTACCAATAATGCATATATCGCCTTTTGCAGTTACTTCGCCGCCGGGATTAACATCGCCGTAAATTACAATATCCCCACGAGACTGGGCCTTCTCCCCGCTTCGAATGGTATTGTGTATTACCTTACAGATTTTCTCATTTTCCAAAAGACTGTATGCAATTTCTTTCCCGCTCAAAGTATTTTTCATAATCAATCTTGCGTTTTGACCAAAGACTCTTTTTATATTTTCTGCAAGTTCAATCTCTTCACAATAGCTCAATTCAAGCCCGCTGTACTTCAGTTTTGCATCTGCCCCATCAAAGAAAGCCCCACTGTTTTCCTTAAGACCTTCTATGGCACAAAGAGCATCATCAAGGCAATTGCAGTCCGAAAAGCAAAGTTCAATATCTGTGCCTTTGGCTTTTATTTTTATATTTTTCATTTTCCGCACCTATCTTGAAAGGGAATTGAACTGCTCTGACACTGAGCTGTCATCAGCATTAAAGTACGAATCGACAATTTTTCTCACTGCATTTGCAGTATTAGCACCGCTTCCGCTCTTTTCTATAACACAAGCGATAGCAATTCTCGGCTTGTCATACGGCGCAAACGCCACACAAATACCGTTTGTGTAGTTTCCTGAAGTCTGTGCACTTCCCGTTTTTGCCGCAACAGGAGTTTTACATCCTGCAAAAGCGGAAGCACCTGTACCTTCTGTTACAACCATTCGTATTCCCTTTGAAATTGCTTCGTGAGTTTCTTCTTTTAATTTAATATAGTCAAGCACCTCAGTATGAGTCTGAGATGTTTCCTTGCTGTTTTCTTTTTGTACTGATTTTATGATATGAGGACGATATCTTGTTCCGCCATTTGCAACGGTAGCAATGTAGTTTGCGAGCTGAATAGGCGTTGCAAGCGTGTCTGACTGACCGATTGCCGTCTGCATTACATCACCGGGGTACCAGATACCTGAATTTTTCGCTCTGTTTTCAGGGCTTGCAATAACCCCCGTTTTTTCCTCATCAGCAAGTTCTATACCGCTTTTGTTCCCAAATCCAAACTTTTCGGCATAAGAAACAATCTTTTCGATACCGAGTCTTCTGCCGACATCGTAAAAGAAAACATTGCACGAATCGCGTATCGCCTCGCTGACATTTACATATCCGTGGGTTGCACCCGTTTGCCCGAATATCCAGCACGATGGCTGATAATCCTTATAGTATTTGTACTTGCCCGAGTCAAATATTTCTTCGTCAGGAGTAATGAGTCCATCCTCAAGAGCCGACGCACCAACAAGAATTTTAAAGGTTGATGCAGGCGAGTATGTCCCCGCAAGCGCACGGTTGAAAAGCGGTTTTGACGGATCATTTACCATCTCTGAATAATTTTTGCTGAAGTTACCGATATCATACGACGGATACGACGCCATAGCCAGTATTTCACCCGTGTTAACATCTATAACAACTGCACTTCCGCTATCTGCAACCCCACCGCCATCTTCAGATGTGGAAGATGCACGGATTTCGTCAATAGTATCTTTGAGTGCCTTTTCGCACGCAATTTGTAAATCAAGGTCAATCGTCAGAGTAACATCACGGCCTGCTTTCGGGGCTTTCTGCATTGTCTGACTGATACTGTATCCGCTGTCCGTTCTCTCGATGCTTCCAACACCGTTTTCGCCACGCAGATAATCCTCGAGAAGTTTCTCAACGCCGTTTTTACCAATGGTTGAGTTAATCGTATAGCCGTAGTCCTTATACTCTTCATATTCGCTTGGGCTTACAAGACCAACACGGCCCAATGTATGTGCGGCAAGCGATACATACGGATAATCACGCATAGGCTGAGCCACAATGCATACGTCGGGGAATTTTTCACTCTGCTCCTTAATTATCTGAATCACTTCAAGCGGAGTATCCTCCATGAACAAATAAGGGGTTGAAAGCGAAAAACCACGTGCAGACATATCAAGTCTGATGTACGCAATTTTAAGCTTCATCTGATAACTGTATGTTTCATCTTCTGAAAAATATCTCTCGCAAATTGCTTCAGCAGACTCTTTTGCCGAAAGCTTTTTGTCTAATCCATTATTCTTTTTCCATATGAGGAAATCCTCTTTATCACCGTTAATCTTATATTTACCTTCGTCGTAAATAATAGTCATATTTTCAGTCAGCTCTGCCGTATAGTCGGGCATTATGTTAAGCAGATTGCAAATTACCTTGTTGGTAATTTCACTGTTTCGGTCCTCGTTTTGCTGAATATAAAGGTTGTAACCTGTTCGATTCTGTACTATAGAGCGACCATAACGGTCAAAAATCTGTCCTCGCGGGGCGATAAGCTCAACACTCCTCGTTGTTCTTGAATCACTTACCTCTCTGTAGTAACTGCCTTTTGCCAGTTGCAGATTTATAAGCTTTGATACAAATAAAACAAGTACTGCAAGGAGAATTACGTTAAAAAACACATATCGTCTGTTTTTCATTGCGCAGCCTCCTTGTTTTTAGCAGATTTTTTCTCAATAATGAAAACACAAATAACTGTAACAAGCAGTGCAAGCACACCGTTTACAAGAATTGATTTACCGATATGACCGACTGAAAGCACATTCCCTGCAAAATAATAGAGCACTGACTTAATGATCTGGAAAAAAGTTATGCACACAAAGATAACCCACCCCATAATAACTGGTGAATTGGCGTGTTTTTTGTCAACAAAGAAAGCCGTCAGAAGCGCAAGATACATATAGATAAGCGTATTCACGCCCAAAACTCTGCCACAAATAACATCGTTAAGAATCCCTCCAAACGCACCGATAAAGCACGCCTCTGTGCACGAACAATACACTGCCGTAAGTACAATCACAATTGAAAGCAAATCGGGCGTAATTGAAATTATTCGCGCATTCGAAAGAATAATTGACTGTATTAAAAATGCAATGTAAATTCCAAGAAATCTAAGGAATCTATTCATAACCTCACCTATTTTTTACTTACCATTACCATATCAATATTGTTAATATCAGCTCCGGGTTCAATCTCTGCCGAAAGGGTAAGACCACGTTCATCAGTCTTAATATTTTTGACTTTACCTATAAGTATCCCTCTCGGGAAAACTCCACCCGTTCCCGACGATTCTACACTGTCGCCTGCAACAATTTTTGCATCAGTTGAAACATAGCTCATAATGCAACTCATTTTAGATGCAGTTGATTTTCCCTCAATATCGCCCATATCACCTGAACGAGCACAAATTGCGCTTACCGAGCTTTCTGCATCGAATATTGTTTTAACTTTGGAGTAATTTATGCCAACTTCGCAAACAACGCCAACAAGGCCCTCAGGCACAACAACAATGCTTCCGTTAACGATACCGCTGTTTGTTCCCTTGTCAATGATAATAATATGGCTGATATCCCCTGTACTGCGACCGATTATGTTCGCTGCAGTGTAGTTCATCTCTTTTCTTGAATCAGCAAAGTCAAGCATCTCGTGAAGTCTTTCGTTCTCCGCCTTGTAGCCCTCGACCATCCTGAGTTCATCTTCAAGCGCAAGTACCCTTGTTTTCAGTGCCTTGTTTTCTTTTGCATTTGCACCTGAATTGAAAACATTTACCACAGCGTTTTTCAAGGCGTTCACGCCACCTGCAAAAACTCGCTGCACGGGTGAAAGCACGGTGCCTAATGCATTGGTTACAACATTATTTTCTGTTTTTACCGAAACTATGGCACACGTTGCAATAAGTGCCGTAGCTATAATAAGCGCAATAGTTTTTTTGTTCAAAAACTTCTTCATATAATCAACCTTTTCAAAGAATGTTTATTCCAAACTCGTCTTTTAATAATTTTACAAGAGCACACACAGGAAGACCCACAACATTGAAGTAATCGCCCTCAATTTTCTCGACAAAGATGCTTCCTTTATTTTGAATTCCGTAAGCACCCGCCTTGTCCATAGGCTCTCTTGTTTTGACGTATGCCTTGATTTCCTCTTCTGAAAGTTCACGGAATGTAACGCTCGTTTTTTCGCACTTGGAAACGGCATTTCCGTCGGCACAGTTAAACACACAGTAACCCGTGTAAACCTCATGCGTATTTCCGCTGAGTTTTCTCAGCATTTCCTCGGCTTCAGCAATTGTTTGCGGCTTACCCATAATCTTACCGTCAAGGTATACGCAGGTGTCAGCACCGATAACTACGGTGTTTCCCCGAAAAGACCTTGCCACGTCAGTTGCTTTAAGCATTGCAAGCTGTTTAACCATTTGGTCAGGCTCTAACCCCTTAAGTGCCGATTCATCGACATTTGCGGGTATTATCTGTGCGTTAATTCCTATATTTTGCAGTAAAGATTTTCTTCTTGGCGATTTTGACGCCAGAACAAAAACACATTTTTTATTCAACACAGGTCATCCTCTCAAATTTTTGGGATAGTGGTTTTTTGCACAACCGTCGCTGTACTTGTACCACCCTATAGGATATTTATTGTTATAAAGCATTGCCCCGTATCCGTTTTCTCCATCTTTGTTTATAACTTCGCCACGTGCGTAGCGGGCAATTTCTTCTTCATTCAATGATATTGTACGCTTAAAATCCTCTTTTTTAAGCGCCATACAAAGATGGTGTGCAGGAACAAATCTGTTTTTCCTCACTTCTCCAAGTTCAATACCAACGCAAAGGCATTTAAGCTTGTCCAGGCTACCTATCTCCTCAGGTGCCATATATAAAACATCTCCAAAGGCTACAATTTTGCCTTTGAGTGAAATATTAAGGTTTTCCTTTTCAAAATCACGGTAGACTTTTTCCATATCCTTGCTAACCGGTTTTATCTCGGAGCGTTTTTGTGGTGCTTCTTCCCCACCCTTTTCAAACAGAGCAGAAAAATGCCCCTCGCCTTTTATTTTGTGAGGCATAAGCCGATGCATTTTTAAAACGGACATATCGGGAAATTCCTCACAAAAACGCTTGCAAAGGTTTTCGTTTTCCTCTCTTGAAAAAGTGCAGGTCGAGTAAACAAGCTTTCCCCCGCACCTGAGCATTTTATACGCCGACTGTAAAATCAAAAGCTGTCTTTCCGCACACGAAAGCGTGTGTTCAATGCTCCACTCGCGCACTGCAGTTTCATCTTTTCTAAACATACCCTCTCCACTGCAGGGAGCATCTACGATGATTTTATCGAAGAACCCTTCAAAATGCTTTTCAAGCTTTTCGGGATACATATTGGTGATGACACAGTTTCGCACGCCCATTCGCACAATGTTTTCTTTTAAAATCTTTGCGCGCGATGGAATTGGCTCGTTTGAAACCAGAATACCCTCTCCGCAAAGCTTTGCAGCCGCCTGAGTACTTTTACCACCCGGGGCACTGCATAGGTCGAGAACAAATTCTCCGGGCTTTATATCAGCAAGCTCGGCACTAATCATTGCCGATGGCTCCTGAGAATAAAACAGCCCCGTAAGGCTTACGGGGTGATTTCCTTTCTTCCCGTCGTAATAAAAGCCCTCTTGGCACCACTCTACCTCTTCACCGCAAAAATCAACGGTGTTTTTAAATTCATCAATCGAATTTTTGAGCGTGTTAACACGAAGTGCAATGTATGCCGGCTCGTCATAGCTTTTGATAAAGCTTTCGTATTCAGTTTTAAGCTCGATTTTCATTCTGTCTTTAAAAGCCTCGGGCAAATTCAATTTCTATCACCTACAATATATCTATAATATTATAGCATAACGCAATGTCAAAATAAAGTGTTTTTTGTATGTTGCAGAAAATAAATAAAAAACATGGGCACAGCGAAAGTCAAACGCTGCACCCATTGAATTTAAATATTTCCACTATTTCTTTTTTAATATCCTTTTAATTCCACTTAATATTTTTTCTGAAACCCCTTTGTTCTTCGCCTCGTTTTCTTCATTTATAGGTATGTAGTAGGCACACTCATATTCGCTACG
>JAZRPN010000080.1:0-3048 GCA_045649225.1 Clostridia bacterium
GCGAAAGTATGGAATATATTGACCCCGTAACTAACGAGCGTTATGTTCCTTATGTTGTAGAGCCGTCCTTGGGTGCAGACCGTGTTGCACTAAGTCGGATCGTAGCCATGTCGTTCTGTGAGCCACGGAGTTGAAGTTAACACTTGTCTTCCTAAGACCGCTTGGCCTCCGACTTGCGAAAGTATGGAATATATTGACCCCGTAACTAACGAGCGTTATGTTCCTTATGTTGTAGAGCCGTCCTTGGGTGCAGACCGTGTTGCACTTGCACTTTTGTGTGATGCTTATGATGAAGAGGAAATCGGCGAGGGTGATGTTCGCGTTGTTCTTCGTCTTGCTCCCGTGCTTGCACCTGTAAAGGCAGCTGTTCTTCCGCTTTCAAAGAAGCTTTCCGACAAGGCTCTCGAGGTATATGGCGAGCTTTGCAAGAAATACAACTGTGAGTACGACGATGCAGGTTCTATCGGTAAGCGTTACCGTCGTCAGGACGAAATCGGTACTCCCGTTTGTATAACTGTTGACTTCGATACATTGGAAGACGGTGCAGTAACCGTAAGAGACCGTGATACAATGGAGCAGAAGCGTATTAAGATTGAAGAGCTTGACTCTTACATGGCACAGCTTTTAGAGTGGTAAAAAATATGGATGCAAGGCTTATTGTTTATAACAAATTCATAAAGCCCTTTGAAAAAAAGAATGCGGGCCATATCGGCGTTGAGCTTGAGTTCCCCGTAGTAAATCTTGAAGAAAAAAATACTGACGTCAGCTTTGTGGCGTCAGTATTGCCATTTCTTGAAGAGAAAGGGTTTAAATGCGTGCTTTTTGGCGAAAATGGCGAAAAGCTTTTTATGGAAAACGAGGCGGGGGACTGCCTGAGTTTTGATAATTCCTATAACAATTTTGAGTTTGCGATGAACCACGGGGATAATCTTTTGGATATCTACAATAGGTTTACAGAGTATTTCGAAATTGTGCAGGAGTATCTTAAAAAGCAAAACCACACGCTTGTTGGGTGCGGAACAAACCCCAATTATAAAAATCTGCAGGTAAATCACGTTCCTTTTTCAACCTACAATATGGTAAGAAATTATCTGACTAACTACGGCGGAAAGCATAGATTTCCCGACTTCCCTGCGTTTATATCGTCTGTGCAGACGCATATTGACGTCAGTGTAGATTTGCTTCCCCGTGCGTACACCTGCTTTTCGAAAATGGATTTTGTGCGCGGAATTCTTTTTCATAATTCGCCCGATTTTGAAGGTGCGGGGCACAGAATTTACCGTGATTATCTCTGGCAGGAAAGTGCTTTCGGTCAGTGCCCGAATATTACGGGAACGGTTGACGAAAGCTTTGAAACGGTTGACGATATTGTGGAATTTTTCCTTGATAAAGGGCTTTTCAACCGCATAAGAGACGGCAAGTACGAAACCTTTACCCCGACGCCCATCAGGGATTATTTTAAGGGCGACGCAAAAGAAGAGGACATTAATTGTTACCTCTCATTCAGAAATACGGAGATTACAAGCCGTGGTACTCTTGAAATCAGGAGCGACTGCACGCAGAAAGAGGGGCGCTTCTTTTCTCCGCCTGCCTTTAATTTGGGCATCTTGCACGGTCTTGATAAGGCTCAGGAATGCCTTGATGCATTTTATGAGAGAAATAGTATCTCAATGAAAAACTCCGAGCTTAGAAAAATTGTGGCATCGGGCGAGCCTTTGGAGAAAATTGCTCCCAAGGAAGAACTTGACCGCCTTTGCAATGATATGAAAAAAATCGCCCTTGACGCACTTATAAAGCGCGGCAAAGGCGAAGAAATACTTCTTGTTTAATCTTCGGTTGCTGTTGTGAGTCTTCTGACCGCATCGGCAACCGAATTTTTTGCGTCCTCGGAAAGCTCTTTATCTTTGTTACGGTAATCAAAGGAAAGAGTAAATTCGTGCAGATCGTTGTAATGCTTTTGAAGCTTTTCTCTTTGAAGAGCGTAGATTGTGTCGGCAAATTCAGTGGCTTTTTTGCTGCTTAACTCATTCTTGCAGACTGAAAGCACAAGCCCTGTATGATTGAGGCACAGTCCGTAGGATTTTTCAAAAGCCTCCTTAAAATCACTTTCCTTATCCCAAAGATATACAAGGTTTTCGGCGGCGTCTTTTATTTGCTTTGCAATTTTATTGCAGATGCAACAGCTCTCAAAAGCCTTTGCAATCTGTGCTCCCGAAGCGTCAAAATCATACTCTTCCTTAAAAAGTCCCTTCTTCATTTGGGGCTTTAATTTTTTTAAAAGCGTATCGACGTGCGTTTCAAGGATAAGAGCGAGACCGAGGCGGTGCCCCGAGCTTAAGAGTGCATTCATATGTGCGTCGCAAAAGCCGTTCTCATTGGTAAGCTCACGCCCGTCAGGCTCCATCAGGGACGGCCCGAGAAAATACTCTATTGCTTTACTGTTAAACTCCTTATGTAGCTCGCAAAGCACGCACCCGCAGTTTTTTTTGAGCGCATCACTGAGCGCAATGCTGTAAATTCTTTCTTTCATAATGTATCTCCCATAAATAAAATTTTGGTACAGGCACAATCAAAGGCACCCCGTAATATATTGTATTATATCATTTCGGAGGTGTTATTTTTGCCTAAGCGTGTTTTCTCAGGCTTCTTTGGATTGGGAAGTGTCAATGTACTTACAAGCGGAAGCTTTCCCAAACCGCTGGATGAATCATTGGAAGCCTATTATCTTGAAAAGCTTGGCCAAGGAAGTGAAGAAGCCCGAAACATACTCGTCGAACACAACCTGCGTCTTGTTGCGCATATAGTCAAAAAATTTGGCGATGCAGGCGACAGTGATGACCTTATCTCAATTGGAACCATAGGGCTTATAAAAGGTATTTCGTCATATAACAAAGACAAGAAAACAAAGCTTGCGACCTACGTGGCAAGATGCATAGAAAACGAAATCTTAATGTCCATCCGCCACGATAAGCGTTATCAGAATCAAGTTTCGCTAAGTGAGCCCATCGGCTTTGACGGGGATGGTAACGAGGTTTCGCTGATGGATGT
>JAZRPN010000081.1:0-2785 GCA_045649225.1 Clostridia bacterium
CAAAACAAAACAAACGGCGCATTAAACGGAGATACGGTTCTTGCCCGCATTGAGAAAGGCAAAGGCCGTTCCTCCCGCCCCGAAGGCGTGGTTATAAGAGTTCTTTCACGCGCTAAGCAAAACATTGTCGGTACTTTTAAAGATAATAAAAGTTATGGCGTAATTATCCCCGACAACGAAAAACTTCCCGAGATTTTTGTTTCTCCACGTGATTTCGGCGGAGCGTTAGACGGTCAGAAAGTTTTGTGCGAAATCACTGAATATGAAACTCCTACAACCTCGCTTTGCGGTCGTGTTAAAGAAATTTTAGGCTTCCCAAATGATTTTGGTGTAGATATCCTTTCTGTTATAAAAAGCTATGGGTTTTACACAGAGTTTCCGAAAAAAGTTATTGATGCTGCAGACAAATGCCCATCTGTAAGCGAGGATGATTTGATCGGCAGAACATCCTTCCTTGACGATATAGTAATTACTATTGACGGTAGCGACACAAAGGATATCGATGACGCAATTTCTATTTCGAAAAACGGAGATATTTTCAGGCTTTGCGTTCATATTGCCGATGTAAGTAACTACGTCAAATGGAACAGCACAATCGACAAAGAGGCTTATCTTCGCGGAACAAGTGTGTACCCTGTCGGTAGAGTTATACCAATGCTTCCTGTAAAGCTTTCAAACGGACTTTGTTCTCTTAACGAGGGCGAACTTCGTCTTGCTATGTCAGTCGTGATGGAAGTTGACGAAAACGGCAAAGTGACAAACAGTTCTTTTCATAAATCGTACATCAAAAGCCGAGCTAAAATGACCTATCACGATGTATGGAAGATTTTATCTGAAAACGATTCTGCCCTTTGCGAAAAATACGAAGAAATCGTTCCGTCGCTAAGGCTTATGTACTCGCTCGCTAAAATACTAAGTCAGAAAACTTCCGAGCGTGGTGCCCTTGATTTTAACATCCCTGAGGCTAAAGCAATCCTTGATGAAAACGGCACCGCTACTGATATCGTTTTATATGAAACTACGTTTGCAAACAAACTTATTGAAGAATTTATGGTGCTTGCAAACAGTTGCGTTGCGAAATTTCTTTCTGACAATGGCGTTGGAGCAATATACCGTGTTCACGAAACACCAAATGAACAAAAGCTTGAAATTGTCAGAAAATTTATGTATAATATTGGATATAAAAATTTAAGTTCAGTAAAGGCAATGATGGCAGCGGTTAAAGGCACACCTCAGGAAACTGCTATTTTTACGATGCTTCTTCGAAGTATGGCAAAAGCAAAATATTCATCGGAAAATGCGGGGCATTATGGTCTTAGCCTCGAAAATTATTGTCACTTCACCTCGCCTATCCGCCGTTATCCTGATCTTGTCTGCCATCGTGCACTTAAGGCAGTTTTAGAAAACAATACAAAGGTTATAAACAGCCTTAAATCGTATGTTGACGAAGCATCTGTTCATTGTAGCGAGCAAGAATATGCCGCCGCAATGACTGAGCGTGATACACTTGATGTTAAAAAAGCAGAGTATATGCATCAGTTTATCGGAGAGGAATTTGACGCTGTTATATCGTCTGTAACAGACTATGGTTTCTTTGTTACGCTCCCTAACACTGTTGAGGGTCTGGTGCGCGTTGAATCACTAAGAGATGATTATTATAACTACAATGAAAATAACCTTTCACTTGTTGGTGAAAGAACAAATCGTTCTTTCACTATAGGAGATACGGTCAAGGTTAAACTCGTTTCGGCGGAGAAATCCAGCGGGAAAATTGACTTCAATCTGATTGAAGGAGGTAAAAAAGTATATGGCGGAAAATCTAAAAAGAAGAATGGTCGCTCAAAACAAAACGGCTCATCACGAGTATTTCATAGAAGAAAAAATCGAGGCAGGCATTGAGCTTTTCGGCACAGAGGTTAAGTCTATACGAATGGGCAAAGTAAATCTCAAGGAAAGCTACTGCGAAATTGACGGCGGTCAGATTTTTATTCACGGAATGCATATATCCCCCTACGAAAAGGGTAATATATTTAACAGAGACCCTTTAAGACCCAAACGTCTTTTAATGCATAAGAACGAGATTTTAAGGCTTTACGGATACGTAAAGCAAAAGGGGCTTACAATTATCCCGCTTGATATGTATCTCAAAGGTCAAAGAGTTAAAGTAACCGTTGCAGTAGCACGCGGTAAAAAGCTTTACGATAAGCGTGAGGATGCTGCTAAGCGTGATGCTAAGCGCACCATAGAGAGAACTCTCAAGGAAAGAAATAACTATTGACCGAAAAAGAGATTTGATGTATACTAAATTAGCTATACGGGGGCGTTCCGGTTTCGACGGGGATGTTGAAGTATGGGAAGCGAGTCGCAGCGGGAACTGCGTTAAAAGCCCAAACTTTAAAATTAAACGCTAACAAAAATTTAGCTTACGCTGCCTAATTAGGTAGCCGTTCTTCCCGTGAGAACCACGGCACGGATAAGAGCGTCACACAGTGGTGAACGTGATATGGTTAAGCTTTGCGCCATACATGACAAATGAAGCTACTGAACCTGTAAGGCTGTCATTCGCCATACAGCAGAGGGAATGTTAATAGAATGACTGCACTCGGAGATGCCTGTATGAATATGTTTTCGGACAGGGGTTCAACCCCCCTCGCCTCCACCAAAACGTGAGAAACCCTATTTATATTGGGGTTTCTCTTTTTATCTGCACGATTTCTGCACGATTCCATCGTTATGTTTCGTTTACCCTTGAAAAATCTGTTAAACAAATTCGCAATAATATATT
>JAZRPN010000082.1:0-13259 GCA_045649225.1 Clostridia bacterium
AGCTTTGCAGTAATTGTTCTTTTAAGCAAAAGGTTTTCGCCAAAAACAGCACTTTCACGCATCTGACCCGAAACGCTCATAACATAGTCGTCCCCAATCCACTCGGCTGACACGCATACATTTTCTGCGGGGGTATTAGCAATTCTTCCATGCAGCCCCTGGTCCTTATAAGGTCCTCCAATATTTTTAAGACCGCAGGTTGTTATAAGACCTCCGTAAAAGCCTCTTAAAAAGTTTAAGCCGTCTTTCTCGTAAAAAGAGGGCGAGGTGATACCAGTTCTTGATATCCAGCTGACTGCACGTCCTTTAAAGAAAGCCTGTGCGATATCCATACATCTGTCGGGAAGCACAATAAAGCTGACACTCCCCGTATTTATCTCAATCGCACGAACGCCTTTTCTTTTGCCGTCGTTATAAGTAAAATCTTTAATTCCGCCGATTTGCTCAACGGATCCGATTTGTTTTAAAAGCTCAGTCTTTTTCATTATATCACCTCGTAATATTTTCCTGAATAAACCCTACAATCATTATAATATGAACCTCTCAGCAGCGTCAATCAAAAACTTTTATTTACTTAGAACAAGTTTGCTTTTCGCTATTTGCTTTCTGACTGATTTGTCATATCCCATACGGATAGAATATCCAAGCAGCAGTAAGTTTTTCATAAAAATTCTCCCCAGCTTTATGCGGTTGTGTTTTCCTTGTTCTTTGCCATATCAAGCTTATTCTGACGACGGTTTTTAACCTCTTCAGGCATTGACTGAATTTCACCTGCTGCCATAAGAGAACGCCTTGTAAGAAGCGGACCGAAAAGTTCGTATATCAAAACTGCAAAAAGTGTGATGTTTCTTATAAGCTCGCCTTCGGCTCCAAGTTGCATAGCCGTCGCACACATACCGAGTGCAACACCCGCCTGAGGGAGTAGCGTAATACCTAAGTACTTGCAAATCTGCGGTTCGCACTTTGTAATCTTTGCACTTGCGTATGCTCCGTAATACTTACCAAGCGAACGGGTGATAATATATACAACGCCAATCAGTACGATAAACCAATCAGCAAATACATCAAGTTTAAGCTCTGCACCGCTTATTACAAAGAAAAGCGCAAAGAGCGGAGATGTCCACTTGTCTGATTTTTCCATCAAATCGTGAGAAAGCGGACAGATATTGCAAAACACCGTGCCAAGCATCATACATACAAGAAGCGATGAAAAATGGATAAGTACAGGTCCGATATGAAATTCCATCATCGAAAGAGAAACCGTCAAAAATACAAATGCGATTGTCAGATTAAGACGGTTTGTGTTTGAGTTAAACAGCTTCTCAAGCTGAGTAAGAATCCAGCCCATAAGAGCACCAAGCGCCAAAGAGCACACAATCTCCACCAGCGGGTTTATAATGATCGATGCGATATCCACGCCACCAAGCATCAGTGTTTTTGCTATACCAAACGATACGGCAAACACAATAAGGCCCACTGCATCGTCAAGAGCAACTATCGGCAAAAGAAGCTTAGTAAGCGGACCGCTTGCCTTATACTGCCTTACAACCATAAGTGTTGCCGCAGGTGCAGTTGCCGTTGCAATAGCCCCCAGTGTGATAAGCTGAGGTACGCTGATTTTATCAGGCATAAGAAGATGCAATCCGTAAAGGCCCAAATCAACAAGTATTGTTGCTACAATTGCCTGGAATATGCCTATAACGGTTGCCTGCTTACCCGTCTTCTTTAAATCTTCGATACGAAATTCGTTACCGATAGAAAACGCAATAAATCCAAGTGCAACCTCAGATACAAGCTTTAATGCCTCAACGCTTTCTGCAGAGTTAAACCCAAAACCACTTATACCTAATCTGCCCACACAGTAAGGACCAATTAAAACACCGGCTATAAGATACGCCGTTACTGACGGCAACTTCAAGGGCTTAAATGCTCTTGTCATCAAAAGACCTGCTAAAAGCGCTACTGAAACTGATAGTAATGTGCTCATTCCAACTACTTCCTTCTTGAAATTATATTTTGTCTGTCTATTTGTATATTACCATTGTGAAAATATACCAAACTAATACATTATACCACGGGCAAATAAAAAAGGCAACTTTCTTTCGAAAATTGCCTTTAATTTTTTTAGAGTTTCTTTTCTTCCTCTTCCTGAATTTCAGGGAATGCTGAAAGCATCGGTTTGATATCCTTATGCTTGAGGTTTCTGTCTATGTAGTTCCTTGTAATCTTAACAACAAGACCTGAAAGTGCAAGAACACCGATAAGGTTGGGCACCATCATAAGTCCGTTGAATGTATCGGAAATATCCCAAGCAAGTGATGATGTTAAAAGTGCACCACACATAATCATTACAAGGTGAATAACCTTATAAAGCTTTGTTGACTTTGTACCAAAGAGATATTCCCAGGCCTTTGTACCATAGTGGTCCCATCCGAGAACTGTTGTAAATGCGAACAAAAGAATTGCGATTGCAATAAATCTTTCACCCCATACACCAAACAAGCCTGAGAAAGCTTTTGCCACAAGGTTTGCATCAGTTGCACCCTGCATTAAAGCACCTGTCTCAAGATTTATTACGCCTGAAGTAAGAACCACAAGAGCGGTCATTGTACAAACAACCATTGTATCGGCGAACACCTCAAAAATGCCCCAAAGTCCCTGACGAACAGGCTCTACAACATTTGAGTTTGAGTGTACCATAACAGATGAACCAAGACCTGCCTCATTTGAGAAAACGCCTCTCTTACATCCAAGTGTTACAATTTCCTTAACTGCAATACCTGTAACACCGCCCCATACAGCAGGACCTGTGAATGCATATTTAAAGATTGATGCAAATGCAGCGCCGATTGCATCGTAATTCACACCGATTATGATAAGGCTTCCCAAAACAAACAATATTACCATAAAAGGAACAATCTTCTCGGCAAAGTTAGCAATTCTCTTAAGACCCCCAAGAATGATAAGTGCTGCAATAATAACAAGCACAATACCAATGATAAGGTGATACAGTGTAACATTTCCGAAAGGAATTGCCTCGAGTGAGGGAACCTTGAATGCGTCTACCATATTAACAACAATCTTGTTAATCTGACCCATTGCACCGATACCAAATGATGCAAGAATTGCAAAAATTGAGAAGAGAACAGCAAGGATTATACCGATCCATTTGCAGCCCTTGTAAGCGCCAAGACCGTCTCTTAAGTAGTACATAGCACCGCCTGACCACTCGCCGTCTGCATTCTTTCTTCTGTAGTAAATACCAAGAACATTTTCTGAATAGTTTGTCATCATACCAAGGAATGCTGCAATCCACATCCAGAATACTGCACCGGGACCACCGCCTACAATCGCAGCTGCAACACCGGCAATGTTACCTACACCGATTGTAGCTGCAAGAGCAGTACAAAGTGCCTGGAACTGTGAAATTGACTTACCCTGAACGTGTCCCGATACTTTTTTGTCAAAAATCTTTCCAATTGTTTGAGAGAACCAGTGTCCGATATGTGTTATCTGGAAAACACCAGTGATAACAGTCATAATAAGACCTGTTGCCAGGAGCAGGTAAAGACCATTGCCCCATACAAAACCGTTGACGTCGTTGTTGAAGTTTGTCAACGCCTCAAAAAAGTTTGCCATAATTTATCCTCCTCTTTTGCGCTAAACAAAGTAAAAACGGAGTTTTTGCAACACAAAAACTCCGCAAAAAAAGCTGTCTAAAACTTTTTCTCCGTCCTTTTGCCTGAGAGATTAACCCGCTTGGGTTTTACACCTTCGGCATCCTTTTAAAATCGGACTTCTCCGGAGTGCTATCTGTGAACAGTCATCACCATCGCGCCTGAGAGCATTACTCCTTCGGCAAGGCATACGCCTTTCTCCTGCACACTTCACTTAGCTCAAATATTAAATTATAACGATTATAAGCCTATTTTGTCGAATTGTCAATAGTTTTAAGCAATTTTTCACGAAGAATGCCGAATATTTTTCAGCAAACCATATTTTACGCAATAAAAAATCAGGCAATGCACATCCATTACCTGATTTTTGTTTAATTTTTAGTCTGAAAGGTCAATCCAAGGTTGTGCCCTTTTTACTTTGCTTACTCAGCATTATCATAAGCTGAAAGTATGGGTTTTACATCCTCACCCTTTAATCTGGCGAGATAGTTCTTTGTAACCTTAAACACTGTGCCTGAAAGAACCAAAAGACCAATCAAGTTCGGGATTGCCATAAGTCCGTTAAATGTATCGGAAATGTTCCATGCAAGTTCAAGGTTCATTACTGCACCAACGATGATGAAGCATACGAAAATAACCTTGTATACTACTGTAGCAATTTTACCGAAAAGGAACTCACACGCTTTTGAACCGTAAACAAACCAACCGATTACAGTTGAGAAAGCAAAGAAGAAAATAGCAATTGTTGCAAACCAACCGCCAATCTGACCGAAAGAAGCAACAAATGATTCTGTTACAAGAACAGAAGCCTTGCTTGTGAATCCTTCAGCTACAAAACCTGTTGTAAGGTCAATAGAACCCGATGTGAGGATTATGAGTGCTGAGAAGCTACAGATAACGATAGTATCAACAAATACTTCGAACACACCCCACATACCCTGCTTAACAGGTTCCTTAACATCAGCTGTTGAGTGAACAAGTGCAGAAGAACCCATGCCTGCCTCGTTTGAGAAAACGCCGCGGGCAATACCGCTCTTTGCAACTTTTGATACAATATAACCGAGAGAACCTGCTGCAACCTGGTCAAAACCGAATGCACCCTTAAAGATTGCTACAAAAGCATCATCAAGTACAGTGAACTTTGTAACAAGAATTATGATACCGCCGATTATGTAGAAAAGAGACATGAAAGGAACTACCTTTTCAGTTACAGAGCCGATAGCCTTAAGTCCGCCAAGTGCCATAATTGCCATAATCACAAGAAGCACGCCACCTGTAACAACAAGGGGAATATTGAAAGTCTCTTCAAAGTTAGCCGCGATTGTGTTAATCTGGCTCATATTACCGATACCGAAAGATGCGATAATGCAGAAGATTGCGAAGAGAACGCCAAGTATCTTACCGATAGTCTTAAGACCCTTTTTGCCTGAAAAACCTTCCTTAAGGTAAATCATAGCACCGCCTATCCATTCGCCTGCTTCGTTCTTTTTGCGGTAGAATATACCCAAAACGATTTCTGCATACTTGGTAATCATACCAAAGAATGCTGCAAACCACATCCAGAAAACTGCACCGGGACCACCTGCTGCAATTGCAGTTGCAACACCGACTACGTTACCAACACCAACTGTGCCGCCCAACGCTGTGCAAAGTGCCTGGAAAGAAGAAATTGACTTGCCGTCTTTTTCTTTCTTATCTTCCTTCTTTAAAAGAGTGCCAAAGGTGTTTTTCATCCAAAGGCCGATTTTTCCTACCTGGAAAAACTTAAGTCCGCAGGTAAGGAAGATACCTGTTCCAACAAGGAACACAAGCATTACAGGTCCCCATACCCAGCCATTAACTATGTTGTTAATGTTTTCAATAATTGCTAAAAACTTATCCATTGTTTTTGCCTCCATAAAATATATAAATTTAATTTAATGCAACAAAACAGCCACCTTGAATATCAAGGCGGCTCCGGATTACCTGTGCAGATATAGGCATTGCATAGCAATGTTATAAGCTGCTCCGTCCTTTTGCCTGAGAGATTCGGCTCTGTAGCCTTGCACCTTCGGCACTCAAAAACGAGATTCTCCGGAGTTCCCTTCCCTTTCAGTCTCTTGTGATTCTGAAAGTTTCAACGAGATATGACACTATTATACACTTTTTTCTATTATTGTCAATAGTTTTCACGAAGAAACATAAAGTTTTGTTTTTTTGCGTCTATCACCGCATTTTCTTCGCAGGTTTATAAAAACTGCATCCTCCTAATCGAATTTTTTCAGCGTTCTCAAAAGCAAAGAGCACTGCGTGGCAGTGCTCTTTGCTTTTGGTATTTATACAATTATTTTGCGTCCTCGCCGCCGGGACCGTCTTTTCGAGTTGATTTATCAGTCAAGCGAGTTAAACCTGTGGAAACCCATTGGTTGTTGGTTGCCGTCTTCTCGTTTTCCTTTTCCTTTTTATTACTCATAATTAAATCACCTCGTCATTAGTATAACCGGTCCCGAAAAAATTATGAAGCTTGTCCCCCGATAATCAAATTTTTATATTTACCCACTTACCTTTTTTATATCGTACATACCCGAATATAAACCTGAAAAACTGGTCTGCCAGAATGCCGAGCCATATTCCTACAATACCAAGGTGGAAAATATATGCACCTGTATATGAAACGGCTGTTCTTATTATGGTAACACTTATCATTGATGACATAGCCGTGTAAAAAGTGTCTCCTGCACCTCTTAAGCAACCCATATATATAATCTGACGAACCTGAAAAAGAACTGTTACAATAGTAACATATAAAATGCTGACACTGATGTCAACGATATGTTTTTCTTTGAAGAAAAGTTCCAGAATTGATCTTCCGCCAAACAGATAGACAGCAACAATTATAACAGATATTACCCCGCCGATAAATTGGCATGCATCACCGTATTGCCATGCTTTTTCCTCATTTTTTTCGCCAAGACTTCTGCCGATAAGTGCAACAGATGCAGTTTGTAGGCCATCTCCGAAAGCGAACGAAAGAGACAGTATATTCATAACAACCTGATGAGCCGCCATAGAATCCACTCCCTGCTTTGCCGCCATTATAGCAGTAAGCATAAATCCTATACGGATAAGAAGTTGCTCCATAAATACGCTGTACCCTACTTTTACAATTCTGAAGAATGTTTTTATACGAGGATAAATTTTGTTTTTCAGTATGTAAGGAATGCTTATATAAACCTTTGAGTTTGAAATAGAAATAATACTCATCACGCACGAAACAAAATAACCAAACACAGTAGCAATAGCCGCTCCCTTTACTCCAAGAGCAGGAAAACCAAACTTTCCGCCTATTAAAAGGTAGTTGAAAATCATATTCACTATATTTGCAGTAACATTTGTACGCATAGTAATTTTCGTGTTGCCACATCCGCGTTGTGCAGAATTTATACAGGTCTGAACTGTGGTGAAAATCATACCTGCCATTATTATTTTAAAATATAAAACCGCATCATCATGAGTTTCGATAGTGGAGCCGCAGAGCCTGATAATTGCGTCTGCATAAAAAACCATAAAGAAACTGATGATAGCACACATAATAAGCATAAAAGCAAAAGCAGTTGTAAACACCGCGTTTGCATCATCTCTTCTTTCTTCGCCAAATCGCCTTGCAACAAGGGCGGCAACTGACACATTCAGTGCCATAAAAATAGATAATCCCAAAAATTTAGGTTGAGTCGTAAGCCCTACCGCTGCAACCGACGACGCCCCAAGGCTACTTACCATAAGTGAGTCTATAAGCCCTGCAAGACACACAAAAAAGGTTTCAAGCATTGATGGCAGCCCCATCGAAAATGCGGTTTTTAATATCTGTTTGTCATGTTTTATAAGTTTCATTTTAAAACTCCTTGGTTTATAAAGACGGTATAATCCAGGTGCCAGACTTTTTGGCGCATGCTCGTGTCAAGACAAAAAAAACATTTATTGTTGTGCAATAAAAATTCTTTACTACGCATTTATGTAGCTTATAAATGTTCTATATCATTTCTTATTGCCTGGTCAAGCGTACTCTTTTCCACAAACACTTTATTTTTGTCTTCAATTTTCACAAATTCATTATAATAACGCACGCCAAATTCTCTAAGTGCTTCTGCTGAAAAATGAAGATTATCAGGGTTTGCACCTAATCCTTTAGCAGATACAAATCCGGTCATTTTATCTTTAGCCGCCACTTTTTCAAGAGCTTCATTAATATAAATATAATTTTTGAATTTATCCGACCTATCGCAAAATTCAAGATAATCACCAAGTCCGCCAAGCAAAAACGGAACATCATATAAATTAAGTTTTTTACGAAATGCATCAAGTATAATTGTAAGTTTTTCCTCATATAAGGGATATCTATCTTCTGAACAATCTGATTCGCCCTGATGCCACAAAACTGCAGCAATAGTTGATGTTCTCGACGCAAGTTCTGCCATATAGCAAGCATGGTCGAAAAGCAATCCCCCGACCTGCCACTGATCAAGACTTGTTCCTCCATCTGCACAAGGGATGATGCCTACATCCACATTGTGCTCTTTGGAATATAAATCGGCAAAGCTCTCAACAAGATTTATGCCTGAAGTTACACGATCAGGATTTACGGGGACGTACATAGCACGCCATCGACCATTTCTAAGAACGTACAGCCTGTCATTTATTATAGGCGGAACTTCTTCCTTAAAACCACGACCACCCATATTTGATTGACCGATAATCAAAATCGAATGAATCATTTTCTAACTTCCTTCCATAAATTTGTTTTCAAAAATTTCTTCCTGCCAATAATATTCGACATCCGCTTTATAAAGACTGTATAATCTAGATGCCAATAAATTTGGCGATAGTTCGTGTCAAATTAAGGATAAAAAATAGCGAAAACTTTTAATTTCAGTTTATACAATCACAACACCTTTTTGCAGCATTATATTTGCATAAACCGCAGTTTCTCCGGTAGCAATAACAGCATATGCTTTTTTTGCTCTTTCATAAAATTCAAAACGTTCAACCTCTACAAATGCATTATCCCCTCTGTCATCCACCTCGGAAACAAGCTTTTTATAAATATCCCAGATAGGTGTTTTGGCATTATCACCAGGCATAACCTGCATAAGAGACACCGGTTTTTCAACATATGAATCAAGAGGAAATACCTTCAAAATAGCCTCAAGCAATTCAGGCACCCCGTGACCGTCAGCACGAATAACAATTGCATCCTTTCCTATCGTTTCTGACGGAAAATTTCCATCAGCAATAACTATTGTGTCGCTATGTCCCATCTCACATAAAACTTTCAAAAGTTCTGGGGACAAAATACTTGGAATTCCTTTTAACATATTTCATTTCTCCTTTGTTTTTATATAATTTTACTTATAAAGACTGTATAATCTGGATGCCAAGTTTTTTAGTTATAGTTTATGTTTAATAGGAAAAACTAATCTAAATCCAACCATGCTTTACACAAATCTAAATCTCCATCTTCTATCATGCGCATCATATCCTTATACATCTCTGGATTTTCCACTCTTTGAAATTCAAAATACGCTTCATCGTATTGAACAGCGTGATGTTCATCGCTTATGCTATCATAAGTTTCTTCCCAAGCGCAACATTTTCCTTTTCCTTCTTCGTCTCCAAAGAAATAACTGCAACTATTACATTTTGTCGGTTTGCAAATTTTATGTTCTAGGTGACAATAGATTTTAAAATCTTCTTCGTTATTCAAACTCGCAATCTCACATGATGGACCAAACATATTATGATGGTATACCAAATGTTTATTTTCCTTTTTATTATTCATATCTATTCTCCTCATAAAAATTACTTATCTTTTTCCAATCCTTTAACTGTGAATCAGATTTTCTGTTTCTTTTTCCCAAGGCTCCGGGATGATAGACCGGAAAAACTGAAATAGCATGTCCATCATCAAACACCAATTTATATTTATGATTTATAACGCCGGCAAAAGAATCTTTCTCATTTTCTTTAGCAGGATTTTCACAAACCAACTTAGCCTTGTCACAAAATGCCAGTGCATTAAAAGTTTCTTGTCCCAAAACAATAATAATCTTTGGCGAGATTATTCTTATTAAGCGTCCTATGTACTTATTCGAGCATACCGCAAGACATCCTTTGTTGAAAGAACCTGTACTCTTGCTTTTTCTATAACAATTTGCAATATTTGTAAAAAACAAACGCTCATCTCTCTTGGTTATATCAATTCCAAACGAGTCTTTAAATAAACTTACCAAAGATTTGTCGGTCACAAACTCTCCTTTACTCACCCCATAATCCTGCCCAATTACCATAATTTTTGCGTTAAGGCTTCCTTGCCAATGATTCCAAAGATTTACACATTCTTCTTTTTCTTTCTTTTCAACGTGCACCAAACAATTACTTTCTTCAAAATGTGGAGAAAACATTACATTTTTACAAACTGTGCATTTTTGCACCTCTTTACATAAATCGGCAAACAAATTTTCCTTTTTCTTCATTTTGTTTTCTCCTTTCGACATCATTCGACAGTTTTTATATGCGAGACAGACGGTTTGGATGCAAACCTTTTTGGTGTCAAGTTCATGGTAAGTTAGGAACGAAAAATTATATACATTTCACTAACTCTTTTAATTAACATTCAATTTGCATTTTATAATAGTACTTTTTACATTTAGACACATCAAGGCCTACACTTTTTGCCTCTTTTGCTGTAAAACCAAAAGTAAAGTCTCTCTCATAAACCTGACTAAAAGAAGCACCCTCTGACAACTGACATATACTATCCATAATCGAATTATCCAACCATAGATATTCATCTTTAGGCTCTGTCTGTTTCGGTCCAACAGGTGAATTCCAACTATAATAATTACCATATGCTTTACTATAGTTTATACCAGCTTCTGCATTTGCAAGTTCAACTTTCGCTTTTCCCTTTGCTTTAATCTCTGTATTTTCTTCTCTATCAATCTTAACCGATTTTGCAGGACAATGAGAAAATATAAAGTTAATTAGTTCGCTTTTTTCTTCCTCTTCTATAGTATCATAGAAATTTTGAGCTTCAATTAACACATTGTTTTTTGAAATTTTAGGGTGACAAACATAACTCTGTTTTCCATTCGTCACCCATGTGTTTCCACCCGCATTTATGTATTTAGAAAGCTCTTCATTGTTTTTAATAATATCAACACACTTATTTTCCATTAACTTTTGAATTGTAGTTGCAACTACAATACCTAATTCTTCGGCTAAAGACATTCTTGGAACAAGTAGTTTTCCAACTGCATCTGCAATATTATGTAAAGCAATATTCTTTGTTATCTTTGAAAAAACGCTTATAGGCTCTTTTACCTCAACTACTTCTTTTGTATCTCTAGTTGTGTTTTCAAACTTAATATAAAATATTTTTAGCTTTGGTACAGATAATGACATTTTTATTTCTCCTTTTAGTTATATTAATTTCAACAACATCCGCCGTCCTTACTAGGCTCGAACTAAGTTAAGATCAAAAATTAGTCTTTATTGTGAAAGACGAATGTTGCAACAGGAACTATTATTGCAATGGCAATTACAAACCAAGTAATAAAATTCATAGGTAGTCTCCTTTCGAGTTTGCAAAAAGCTTCAGCATTTTCTTTTTTAATCCCCAAGTGATTATTTCTGCACAAATTTTTTGCTTTGCAGAAGATAAAGCACTTTGCAGAGCATTTTCTCTGACAGAATTCTTCTGAAGAATACTCCGATTTTCATAAGTGTGCCTGGGATGATGATAAGCTTTCCTTTAAGCATTTTATCAATAGCGTATTCACTGACTTTTCTTTTATCGGCGATTATAAAATTTCTTCCCTTTTCGTCTCCGCTACCGAAGCTTACCTTTGCAACCTGCTCAAACTCGGTTTTTACGGGGCCGGGGCAAAGCACGCTCACCTTTACGCTCGATTTTTCCTGACGAAGCTCCTCATACAAGGAAAGCGTCAGTCTGTAAACGTATGCCTTTGACGCGTAGTAAGCCGAAAACAAAGGTCCGGGGAAAAACGCCGCAAGGGAAGCTACGTTCATGATATAGCCACTGTTTTTTTCTTTGAATTTCTTCGCAACAAGCTTGGTTAAAATATGTAGAGCCTTGACGTTGGTCTCAATCATATTTAGCTCCTGATTTAAATCAGAAGAGCACAAATCTCCAAACACGCCAAAGCCTGCATTGTTTATAAAAACATCCACATCGTCAAGATGCTTTTCTATTTCCGATATATCGTCAGAACGGGTAATATCAAGGCAGAGTATTTCCACATTTGTTTTAAGGCTGGCTTTAAGTTCTTCGAGCCTTTCCTTGCGCCTTGCAACTGCAACGATATCATAGCCTTTTTCTGACAGAATATTTGCCATTTCCCAGCCTAAGCCTGAGGTTGCACCTGTAATTAACGCTTTCATATTTATATCCCCAAATCATCAATAGAATCTGTAAGTGCGTGGATAAACTCCCTGCACTCCTTTACCTTCATACAAAGAAGCATCGCCTCGTAAACCCGTTTTACAAACTCGGGTTGTAAATCCTTTATATCCATCACGGACGCAAGCGGGCAAATGCCCTTCCCCCTTGGGTCCATAATAAGCTTCAGCTTTTCTCCGCGTTTGGCATAGGGCACAATCGGGAAAATCCTGCAAGAGAGCGGGCGTGTGTCCCTTTCGCAAGTGCCGTCGCAGGTAAAAAGAAGAGCTGACCTGCCACTTTGCCATTCAAAATCAGTATCGTAAATTTCTGCCCACTTCGGCAAGTCAGTATACTCGCACTCTTCAAGCGGGAAAAGGTACATCCCCGTAATCTCGTCAGTTACCTCACAGCAAGCACCATTGCAAAGCTGACCGCAGTCAACCTCGAGCGGAGTGATGCTTTCGAGCTTTTTATAGACTATATCATAAAATTCTTTTGGATTGATTTTCATACGTTCACATTCCTTTACATTTTAGATTATATCATTTCCAAATGCAAATAACAAGTTTTTGTTGACCTTTTTTTAGGAATTAGTTATACTTATAAGGTAAAGTGAGTTGATTATTTTGAACATAAGAGAATTAACAGACATAGATAGTAACGCTCTGCCGTCAGTCATCTGGGACTGGTGCTCACGCCCCGAGCCTGAGGAGATTGATGCTTCGCTCAAAAGATTTGCGGAGCTTGGGATTGGAAAGGTGTTTTTAAGAGCGTCAAACGGTCTTGTGATAAAGTACCTTTCGGACGACTTTTTTGAGCTTGTACGCACGGTGGCACGCAGATGCGCAAAGTACGGCTTAAAGCTCTACATATGCGACGAGTACGGAAATTCCAGCGGTACAGGCGGTGGCGAAATTACAAGTGTTTCCGACAACAGACTTAAAGATTTTATATATGTAACGGACAAGGAAATCGAAAAAACAGACATTGTAATTAGCGACGACGGAGCAAAAAAACTAGTGCTGAGAGATGTTTCTCTTCAGCGCGCATCAGGCAGACACGTAACTTGTGACACAACTGATGCGTTTGCAGTAGAATGTTTTGCCGAAACTGTTTATGATGCATATTTTCGTCAGTGCAAG
>JAZRPN010000083.1:0-2932 GCA_045649225.1 Clostridia bacterium
AAGCTCGCCATATACCTCGAGAGCCTTGTCGGAAAGCTTCTTTGAAAGCGGAAGAACAGCTGCCTTTACAGGTGCAAGCACGGGAGCAAGACGAAGAACAACGCGAACATCACCCTCGCCGATTTCCTCTTCATCGTAAGCATCACACAAAAGTGCAAGTGCAACACGGTCAGCACCGAGTGACGGCTCTACAACATAAGGAACATAACGCTCGTTAGTTACGGGGTCAATATATTCCATGCTTTCGCCGCTGTGGTTCTGATGCTGAGTAAGGTCAAAGTCAGTTCTGTCAGCAACGCCCCAAAGCTCGCCCCAGCCAAACGGGAAAAGGAACTCGATATCGGTTGTTGCATTTGAATAGTGACTAAGCTCTTCAGGGCTATGGTCACGAAGACGCATATTCTCTTCTTTCATACCGAGTGAAAGAAGGAAGTTCTTGCAGTAATCCTTCCAGTAAGTAAACCACTCAAGGTCTGTACCGGGCTTGCAGAAGAACTCAAGCTCCATCTGCTCAAACTCTCTTGTACGGAAAGTAAAGTTACCGGGAGTAATCTCGTTTCTGAACGACTTACCAACCTGAGCAACGCCGAAAGGAATTTTCTTACGGCTTGTACGTGCAATATTTTTAAAGTTTACAAAAATACCCTGAGCTGTTTCAGGACGGAGGTAGAGCTCTGCTGCCTTATCCTCTGTTACGCCCTGGAATGTCTTGAACATAAGGTTAAACTTTCTTATGTCAGTAAAGTTGTGTTTTCCGCAGTCGGGGCAGTTGATGCCGTTTTTATCGATGAACTCAACCATCTGCTCGTTTGACCAGCCATCAACTACGATATCCTCGCCTTTTTCGTGGCAGAAGTCTTCGATAAGCTTGTCTGCACGGTGTCTTGCCTTACATTCCTTACAGTCCATAAGGGGATCTGAGAAGCCGCCCACGTGGCCGCTTGCCACCCAAGTTTCGGGATTCATAAGGATTGCACTGTCAAGACCCACGTTATAGGGACTTTCCTGCACAAACTTTTTCCACCAAGCACGCTTTACGTTGTTTTTATACTCTACACCAAGCGGGCCGTAGTCCCATGTGTTTGCAAGGCCGCCGTAAATTTCGCTGCCTGCGTACACATAACCTCTACCCTTGCAAAGTGCAACTATTTTTTCCATTGTTTTGTCCTGATTTCTCATTCATAACACCTCTGTATAAACATATAGAACTATTTTATACCAATTAGCAGTATTTGTCAATTAATACTTTACATTAAAAAGGCAATATGATATTATATTTTTTAAGAAAGGGGCGATGTGTTTTGGCAACTTTTAAGAAGGAACTTTTTGACGAAGCTGCAATTGAAAGAACCATAAAACGAATATCGCACGAAATTCTGGAAAAGAATGACGGTGTTGATTCAATTTGCCTTGTGGGTATTAAAACACGTGGTGTTCCCATTGCAAAACGCATTGCAAGGTGCATTGAGCTTATCGAAAAACGAAATGTTGTTGTCGGAACGCTTGATATAACGCTTTACCGTGATGATGTTGTTCACAGCGGTCAGCGCAGTGCCGACCTTGAATTTGATATAACGGGTAAAAATGTTATCCTTGTTGACGACGTTATTTATACAGGCAGAACTGTCCGTGCGGCACTTGATGCCGTAATGGCAAACGGTCGTGCGGCAAAAATTCAGCTTGCTGTTCTGATTGACCGTGGCCACCGTGAGCTTCCGATAAGAGCAGACTATGTAGGTAAAAACGTTCCCACATCAAAAAGCGAGATTGTAAAGGTAAGTCTTGCAGAAACTGACGGGGTGGACAGAGTAGATTTATTCAATTAAATACTCTGTTACGGGAGGATAATTATGAGCAATTCAGCAAATATAGTTAAATTGGGTGTTGTAGGTCTTGGCAGAGGCCTGCATATTATAAGAGAGGTTGCTAATGATAGCGATGTAAAAATCACTGCACTGTGCGACCGCAACCCGGAAAAGGTTAAGGAAGCTACCGAGTATCTTAATAAAGAAAAAAATGTTTACGGCTTTGACTGCTTTGAGGATTTTGACGAGTTTCTCAAGTCAGATACAGACGCAGTTATAGTCGCAACTGATGCTATAGATCACGTTTCCTTTGTTGTTAAGGCGATGGATGCGGGCAAGCACGTTTTAAGCGAAATTCCCACCGTTAACTCTCTTGAAGAGGCTAAAGTTCTCAAAAAGGTGGTACAAAGCCACCCTGAGCTTAAGTATATGGCAGGCGAAAACGCTTGCTTCTTTGGATTTATCGAGTCCTGGAAGCAGATGCTTGAGGAAGGCAAATTCGGCGAAACGGTTTACGCTGAGGCTGAGTATCTTCATTCCTCGGACTTCAGGAAATTCAAGCCTGAAAATCATTCAAAGGGACATTGGCGCACATTCAATCCTGCGATTAAATATCTGACACACGATCTGGGACCACTTCTTTATGTTATGAACGACAAAGTGGTTTCGGTTAACTGCCTTGTTCCCGATGTTATATATAATCCCTACAAGGAAAAATGCGCTCAAAATGGCGTTGCACTTTTTAAAACTGCAAAAGGTGCAGTTATCAGGATTTTAATCTGCTTTGGTGCCTACGTAGGGGCTACACATAACTATTCACTCTATGGAACAAGGGGAAGTATAGTGTTTGACAAATGCGCACCTCGTGCAGAGGCTCATTCGTTTGCAAGATTTTCAGATGTTAAGTGCGACGAAATGATTGAAATCCCTGTTACCTGTTCTTCCTTCAGCGACGGCAAGGGCACAGAGCACCTCGGTGTGGACAGGAAGATGATGCGAGCATTTATCGACTGCATTATAAACGACACTCCATCTCCCATCGATGTGGATTTGGGCATAAGGATGTCGCTTCCGGGCATTTATGCACACTTGTCCTCTGAACAAAATGGTGCACCGGTTGAAATTCC
>JAZRPN010000084.1:0-6316 GCA_045649225.1 Clostridia bacterium
ATCTTACCATTTCCGATACAGGTTGGGCAAAGGCCATGTGGGGCAAGCTCTACGGTCAGTGGCTTTGCGAGGGTGCAATCTTTGTATATGACTTTGACAAGTTTAATGCCGCAAACATACTTCCGATGTTTGCAAAATATAAAATCACAACATTTTGTGCACCGCCTACAATGTATCGAATGCTCATAAAAGAGGACCTTACAAAGTACGATCTTTCTTCTGTAGAGCACGCGACCATTGCGGGAGAGGCACTTAACCCCGAGGTTTTCCGTCAGCTTAAGAGCCTTACCGGGCTTGAAGTTATGGAGGGCTTCGGACAGAGTGAAACTACGCTTGTAATTGGTAACTTGTTCGGCTCAAAGCACAAGCTTGGATCTATGGGTAAACCCGTTCCGCTTTACAACGTTGACCTTGTAGACCCCGACGGAAAGAGCGTTGGCGTAGGTGAAAACGGCGAAATCGTTATACGTATTGATGATAAATTGCCGTCTGGTTTGTTTAAAGAATACTTCGGCGACGACGAAAAGACAAAGGAAGCGTTCAGAGACGGTATGTATCACACAGGCGACGTTGCGTGGCGTGATGAGGACGGATTCTACTGGTATGTAAGCCGAATTGACGATGTTATTAAGTCAAGCGGATATCGCATAGGACCGTTCGAGATTGAAAACGTTATTATGGAGCTTCCGTATGTTCTTGAATGTGGCGTTTCTGCCGCACCTGATGAAGTTCGTGGTCAGGTTGTTAAGGCAAGTATTGTTCTTACAAAGGGAACAATGCCCTCTGAGGAACTTAAAAAGGAAATTCAGGATTACGTTAAGAAGAACACTGCGCCTTACAAGTACCCCAGAATTGTAGTATTCTGCGATGAGCTTCCCAAGACAACAAGCGGTAAGATTATGAGAAACAAGCTTTAAGAGGTGAAGCCGTTGAATATAAAACGTGTTATGCTTCTTGCAGGGCATTACGGCAGTGGTAAAACAAATATTGCCGTAAACCTTGCCGAGAAAATAAGTGAAGAGAGAAAGGTTGCTCTTTGCGATATTGATATAGTAAATCCGTATTTTCGGTCAAAAGACAGTGAAAAAAGGCTGAGGGAAAAGGGGATAGAGGTTGTAGCCTCGCAATATGCAAATACAAACCTCGACGCACCTGCACTTCCGAAGGAAATTTATCCTGCACTTGAAGACAGAAAAACGGTGCTCATTATGGACGTTGGCGGCGATGACCGTGGTGCTCTTGCACTTGGAAGATACACGCCGACAATCCTTGAGGAAAATGATTATGAAATGATTTTTGTTGCAAACTTTTACAGACCGCTTACCAGAAATGCCGAGGAGGCGATGGAGGTAATGCGTGAAATTGAGTTTGCGTCAAAAATTCCATTTACGGCGATAATCAATAATTCAAATCTTGGTATTAACACAAGCGCCCAGACTGTACTTGATACAGACGAAGAAATTAAAAAGCTTTCTCAGCTTTCGGGTCTTCCTGTTATTATGACAACAGTGCCTGAAAGAGTGTATGAAGAGGCAAGAAGCTGTATTCAAAATGTTTTTCCGCTTAAGTTACAAGAAAAAATTATATAAAAGGAGACAGAAAAATGGCTAAACTCACTTTTGATACCGATAACTGTAAGGGTTGCGGACTTTGCGTAAATGCTTGCCCGAAAAAAATCCTTCAGCTTGCTAAGGACAAAATTAACAAAAAGGGCCATTCGCCCGTAGAAATTACTGACCAGGAGGCTTGCATTGCCTGTGCATTCTGTGCGACAATGTGTCCCGACTGCATCATCAAGGTGGAAAGGTAGGAATTAAAATGGCAGATAAGGTTTTAATGAAAGGTAATGAAGCTCTCGCTGAGGCTGCTATCAAGGCGGGCTGCAGACATTACTTCGGTTACCCCATCACTCCTCAGACAGAGGTTGCCGCTTATATGGCTAAAAGAATGCCCAAAATCGGCGGAACATTTCTCCAGGCAGAGAGTGAAGTTGCCGCTATAAATATGGTTTATGGCGTAGCTTCAACAGGTAAGAGGGTTATGACATCTTCTTCAAGCCCCGGAATTTCGCTTAAGAGTGAGGGACTTTCTTATATGGCAGGTTCAGACCTTCCATGTTTGATAATCAATGTCGAGCGTGGTGGCCCAGGTCTTGGTGGTATCCAGCCGTCTCAGTCAGACTACTTCCAGGCAACTAAAGGCGGTGGACACGGCGACTTTAAGATGATTGTACTTGCTCCGTCTTCCGTTCAGGAAATGGCTGACCTTACAATCAAGGGCTTTGACCTTGCAGACAAGTACAGAATGACTTCTATGTTTCTTGCCGACGGTACAATGGGTCAGATGATGGAGCCTGTTGAACTTAATGATGTTGAGGTTAAGCAGTACGATAAGCCCTGGGCAGTTACAGGAACAGAAATGAAGCGCAAGCACAATATTGTAAACTCACTTTCACTTGTTCCTGAAGAACTCGAACAGCTTAACTTTGCCCGCTACGAAAAGTACGCAGAAGTTGAGAAAAACGAGGTTATGTACGAAGAATTTATGATGGACGACGCTGAGGTTTGCGTTGTTGCATTTGGTATTGCCGCAAGAGTAGCACAAAATGCTATTGTTGAAGCTAGAAAGCAGGGTATAAAGGTAGGTATGATAAGACCTATTACACTTTGGCCTTTCCCGAAGGATGTACTTCTTAAGGCTGCAGATAAGGTAAACCGCTTTATCTGTGTTGAGCTTTCTATGGGTCAGATGATTGAAGACGTTAAACTTGCAATCGAATGCAAAAAGCCCGTAGAGCTTTGCAACCGTGTAGGTGGAATGATTGTTTCGCCCGAGCAGGTTCTTGAAAAAATCAAAGAAGGGGGAGCAAAATAATGAGTATAGTATTTGAAAAACCGCATGCACTTACCGACGCACCGATGCATTATTGCCCCGGTTGTACACACGGTATAATTCACAGACTTGTAGCTGAGGCTATTGACGAGCTTGGTATAGAAGGTAAAACAATAGGTGTTGCACCGGTAGGTTGTGCAGTTATGGCATATAACTACTTTGCGTGCGATATGGTTGAGGCTGCTCACGGTCGTGCACCGGCAGTTGCAACAGGTATCAAGAGAGCTGATCCCTCAAAGATTGTTTTTACATACCAGGGCGATGGCGACCTTGCATCAATCGGTATGGCAGAAACAGTTCACTCTGCCGCTCGTAACGAAAACATTACAGTTATTTTCGTAAATAACGCAATCTATGGTATGACAGGCGGTCAGATGGCGCCGACATCACTTCCCGGTCAGGTTACACAGACCTCTCCTTACGGTCGTGATACAAACACTGCAGGTTTCCCGATAAAAGTTTGTGAAATGCTTTCACAGCTTGACGGTCCCCGCTATTTGCAGCGTGTTGCAGTAAACAATGTTAAAAACATTAAGGCTGCCAAGGCTGCAATCAAAAAGGCTTTCGAAAATCAGGTAAATGGCAAGGGATTCTCTCTTATTGAAGTTGTTTCAAGCTGCCCGACAAACTGGGGTATGACTCCTCAGAAGGCTCTTGAATGGATTGACGAGAAGATGATTCCGTATTATCCGCTTGGCGTTTACTGCGATAAAACAGCGGATAACGAGTAATAGGAGGAAGTAGCTATGAGTAATACAACACAGATTATAATTGCCGGATTTGGCGGTCAGGGTGTTCTTTTCGCAGGCAAATTCCTTGCTTATATGGGACTTACCGAGGGCAAAAATGTAAGCTGGCTTCCGTCTTACGGTCCTGAAATGCGTGGCGGTACCGCAAGCTGTTCAGTAATTCTGAGCGATGATAAGGTAGGCTCGCCGATTATTGCTAATCCCGATGTTTTGTTTGCGATGAATCTTCCGTCGCTTGAAAAATATCAGGATACAGTTAAAGCAGGCGGATGCATAATTCTCGATTCGTCACTTATCGATAAAAAGGTAGAACGTGATGATGTTAAGGTGTGCTACATTCCTGCAACAAAAATTGCTAAGGATATTAACGCTCCGACACTTGCAAATATGATAATGGTTGGCAAGATGATTAAGGAAACAGAAGCAGTAAGCTACGACGGACTTGAAGCCGGTCTTAAAAAGGTAATATCTGCAAAACGTGCTGATATGCTCGAGGTTAACCTTAAGGCTATCGAAACAGGATATAATTTTGAATAATAAACAATGGGGATGTTAAAAAAGTCCAGAACGCAAAAAGGCACCAATAATATGGAATATCAGTGTTTGATAAATTTTGGAATGCTTTAATATGGTTGAAAAATCTCATTTTAATCGATTTTTCTGATTTTTAAAGCCTTTTTGCTACGAACAAACTTCACCTCTCGACGTACCAATGTACGCCTTCGGGTAACCCAAACCTGCGGTTTGGTTCAGTTTGTCCGTTCTGAAGCATTTTTTCCTATCCCCCAAAAAAAGAGGATGTTAAAAAATGTTTTTTAACATCCTCTTTGAAAAAGGACGTATATTTATGAACATATATGATTTTCACGCACATATTTATCCCGAAAAAATTGCTTCCCGTGCAGTTGAGGCTGTCGGGCAGTTTTATAATATCGAGATGGAGGGGCATGGTACGGCGGAGGCTCTTCTGGAACTTTCGGAGGGAACTCCCATAAATAAACACATTGTTCACTCAGTTGCAACAATTCCCAAACAGGTTGCAAGTATAAACAATTTTATAAGTGAACAATGTGATAAGTACACTCAGTTTGTTGGATTTGGTACAATCCATCCCGACCTTGAAAACGGGGCGGAGGAAGTCGAAAGGATAAAAAATATCGGACTTCACGGCATAAAAATCCATCCTGATACGCAAAAATTCAAGGTAAACACAAAGGATATGGATGATATTTACGATGCAGCACAAGCACTTGGACTTCCGGTGCTTATCCACTGCGGCGACTATCGCTACGATTACTCACATCCTTCAAGAGTGAAAAAGCTGCTTGCAAAATTCCCTAAGCTTTGCGTTATTGCGGCGCACTTCGGCGGTTGGTCTATGCCTGATTTGGCGTATGAATTCCTGAAAGACGAAAACTGCTTTATGGACACTTCTAGTTCGTTTGCTACGATAGGAAAGGTTCGTGCAAAGGAGCTTATAAACCTTTACGGTGCAGACCGTTTTGTATTTGGTTCGGACTTTCCAATGTGGAGCCCTAAGGATGAGTTTGAAATATTTATGTCGCTTGGACTTAAAGAAGACGAAATTGAAAAGATACTAACGAAAAACCCCGAGAGAATACTTGGAGTTAAATAAAAATTAAAGATGGCTGTAAAAACCGGCAGGTTTTTACAGCCATCTTTTGTGGAATAGGAAAAAATGTTCAGAACGGGCAAACTGAGCCAAGAAGCCGACAGGCTTCTTGGGTTACCCGAAGGCGTACGATGGTACGTCGAGAGGCGAAGTTTGTTCGTAGCAAAGGGTATCGAAAAAGAAAAACACCGTCTTAGACGGTGTTTTCTCTTACAAAAATTTATACAACTTAAAGTTTAATAGTATTTTGAATGTTACCTTTTATATATTTTTGCCCTTTGCGTTCTGGGCGTTTTTAACATTCCACCTATTAATACATTCCGCCGCCCATACCGCCAGCCATAGCTGCTGCCTGAGCTGCTGCAACGTCTTCCTTAGGCTGATCTGCAACAACGCTTTCTGTTGTGAGAACCATGCTTGAAACTGAAGCAGCGTTCTGAAGTGCACTTCTTGTAACCTTTGCGGGGTCAACGATACCTGATGCAATCATATCAACATATTCATCAGTAAGAGCATTATAACCGATGCCCTCAGGAGAATTTTTGATTTTCTCAACAACTACTGCACCCTCGATACCTGCGTTTTCGCAAATCTGCTTGAGAGGCTCTTCAATAGCCTTGAGGATGATAAGAGCACCTGTCTTTTCATCACCTGTAAGTGTTTCAACAAATGAAGCGAGCTTCTTTGTTGCGAGGATAAAGCTTGTTCCGCCGCCTGCAACTACGCCTTCCTCAACTGCTGCCTTTGTAGCGTTGAGAGCGTCTTCAATACGAAGCTTCATTTCCTTCATTTCTGTTTCTGTAGCAGCACCAACCTTGATTACTGCAACACCGCCTGCAAGTTTAGCAAGACGTTCTTGAAGCTTTTCTCTATCAAAATCTGAAGTTGTTTTTTCAATTTGAGTTTTGATTTGTTCACAACGTGCTTTAATGTCTGCTTGGTTTCCAAAACCGTCAACAATTGTTGTATTTTCTTTTGTGATTTTAACTGTTTTTGCGCTACCACACATTTCTAATGTAAAGTCGGATCGTAGCCATGTCGT
>JAZRPN010000085.1:0-3055 GCA_045649225.1 Clostridia bacterium
CACAGAACGACATGGCTACGATCCGACTTACACTCTGCACAAATCCTGCGAAAACTCACCAAGAGCAGTTCCGCACTTTTTGCAGGTCTTTCCCTCGATAAACGGGAGCTTTTCCATGCAATCGGTGCAGACGGGCATTTCGTGTTCAAGAATTTCTCCGCAAAAGGGGCACTTCGGCGGAAAAATCAGGTCAAGCAGTTTTCTCATTTTATTTCCTCTTCAATACGCTTTTTAAGCCTTGTGTAAATAACCCAGGAATGATTGTTCTGAACCATTCGCTGGACGCTTTCAATGCTTCCCACCAGAATGACAAGCTTTCTTGCACGTGTAACTGCGGTGTAGAGAAGATTTCTCGTCATAAGCATCGGTGGGAAAGAGCAAACGGGTATAATAACGGCGTTCCATTCGCTTCCCTGACTTTTGTGCACCGTGAGTGCGTACGCAATTTCAAGGTCTTCAACGGAAGAAAAATCGTATTCGACAATTTTTTTATCGTCAAAGCTTATCGTCATAACCTTGTCCTTTGTGGAAATATCAAGAATAATACCGATATCACCATTATAAATGCCCATACCCTCCATGGACCCGTCGGGAAGATGCCATATGATATCGTAGTTATTGCGTGTCTGGATAACCTTATCACCAACACGGAAAATGCGTTCGCCAAACTTTTTCTCTCTTTTTGATTTTGACGGCGGGTTAAGGCGCGATTGGATTACGCGGTTAAGATTTGCGGTGCCTGCAACGCCTTTTCTTGACGGCGTAAGTATCTGAATATCATTAAGACTGTCAAATCCGTATGCCTTGTTGAGCCTGCCTGAGCAAAGCTCACAAATCGTTTCAACTGCCGCCTCGGGAGTTCTTTGCATAAAGAAAAAGTCGGTGGTACTGTCATTTTCAAGAGGCATAAGCCCTGCGTTTATTCTGTGGGCATTTGTTACAATCCGGCTGCAGCTTGCCTGACGGAAAACCTCGCTAAGCTTAACAGAGGGGATAGAACCGCTTTCGAGGATATCACGCAAAACATCGCCCGCACCAACAGACGGAAGCTGGTCGCTGTCGCCCGCCATAATAAGCCTTGCGCCGCGCCTCAGTGCCTTTAAAAGCGAGCTGAACAAAAGCACATCGACCATACTCATTTCATCAACTATTACAACATCTGCATCAAGTGGGTTATGCTCGTTTCGCACAAAGCACTGACTGTCGGCGCCTCCCGACATATCTACCTCAAGCATACGATGCAGCGTCTTAGCCTCGGCCCTGCACGACTGAGCAAGGCGTTTTGCCGCCTTCCCCGTGGGTGCACAAAGCGAAACCGAGAGCTTGTGCTTTTTAAAGATTTCCAGAAGTATTTTCATTATTGTGGTTTTGCCCGTTCCGGGGCCACCAGTAATCACTACAACATTGTGTTCGTTTGCAAGCCTTATCGCTTCGCTCTGCAGGGCGGAAAGCTCAATTCCGAGCGAATTACTGCACTCCTCCATATCAAAGTCAATAAAGCGTGAAACCTTTTTCGATGTTTTAATAAGCTCCGAGAGCCTTTGTGCAGATGTGCACTCGGCATTATAGTACATGGGAAGAAAAACGTAGCCGTCTTCAACTATAAGTTGTGCATCGTGAACAAGCGAAACAAGAGCGTTTGATATTTCATTTGTATCGCAGCCCAAAAGCTGAGTGCAGTACAAAACAAGCTCAGATTGCATATAGCACGTATGCCCCGAAAGTGCCGCCTGAAGAAGTGCGTGCTTTATCCCGCTTGCAATTCTTCCGGGATGATTTTTGGGGATGTTCATTGCATCTGCAATTCTGTCCGCCGTTTTAAAGCCTATGCGCTCCACACTGTCGCACAAAACATACGGGTTTTCTTTTATAAGGTCAATGGAGAGAACGCCGAACTTTTTGTGAATTTTAAGCGCAACAGTCGGCGTAACGCCGTACTCCTGCAAAAACATTACTGTTTGCGATGCCTCCTGCCGAAGAAGAAAGGACTCCGAAATCCTTTTTGCCTTATCAAAGGATATGCCCTTGATCTGAGCAAGCTTTTCGGGCGAGGTTGCGATTACATCGAGCGAGTCCTCCCCAAACATTTTAATAATCTTCTTTGCAGTAGACTCTCTTACACCGCTTATAATTCCCGAGGAAAGGTACGCAAGTATCGCACTTTCTTTTTTGGGAAGCATACGCTCTACTAGTTCCACACCAAACTGCTCGCCGTAGTCGGGGTGCTCCGTCCATCTGCCCGTAAGGCGCACTGCCTCACCCGGTGCTATAAGCGGCATATATCCGCAAGCTGTAATAAGTGAGTTGTTGCAGTCAACATCGCAAACGGTGTAGCCGTTATCTTCATTCTGATATATTATTTCGTAAATTTCGCCTTCGAGTATCTCTTTTTCGTTCAAGTAAATCACTGCCTATCGAAATGTGAATAGTTCTGCCGTCATCAAGACGGGATAGGATTTGCCGTAGCTCGTCGCTCGTGCAGGTCAAATTCACCCCTGTGCTTTTGTATATAACAAGCAGAAACATTAAGTTAGCCAAAAGAAGTGCCGCAAGGGCAAAAATTATGTTCATATACTCACCCCATATATTATATGAGGGAAATTAAAGGGCTGTCATAGACAGCCCTTACAGATTACAGATATTTTTTGAACACGTCAACCATATCAAGCTTTTCCCAGGGAAGATCGAGCTCACTTCTGCCGAAATGGCCGTATGCCGATGTCTGAGCGTAGATAGGACGCCTGAGGTCAAGCTTCTTTATGATGCCTGACGGACTGAGGTCGAAATTGTCATTTACAATCTCAGATATTTTTTCATCGGAAACCTTGCCGGTTGAGAATGTATCTATGCGTACAGATACAGGCTGAGCAACGCCGATTGCGTAAGCAAGCTGAATCTGACATTTTTTTGCAAGACCTGATGCAACGATGTTCTTTGCAATATAGCGAGCCATATAGCATGCACTGCGGTCAACCTTTGTCGGGTCCTTACCTGAGAATGCGCCACCGCCGTGAGGAGCAAATCCACCATAGGTGTCTACGATTATCTTTCTGCC
>JAZRPN010000086.1:0-3822 GCA_045649225.1 Clostridia bacterium
AGAAGTGCTCTTGAAATACCGTGGCGGATAGCACCTGCCTGACCTGTAAATCCACCGCCCTGTACATTACAGAGAACGTCGAACTTACCTTCTGTATTTGTTGCTACAAGAGGCTGACGGATGATAACCTTGAGTGTTTCAAGACCAAAGTAATCGTCGATATCTCTCTTGTTAATTTTGATTTCGCCCTTACCGGGAACAAGGCGAACTCGAGCAACTGATTTTTTTCTTCTACCTGTACCGAAATACTGTGTAATTGCCATTAAAATTCACCCTCCCTTATTTAATCTCACGAGTCCATACTTCGGGCTTCTGAGCCTGATTGTCATGCTCTGCACCCTTGTATACTCTAAGTCTTGTAAGTGCGCTTCTGCCAAGTGTTGTAGCAGGAAGCATACCCTTAACTGCAAGATACATTGCTCTGTCTGAACGAGTTTCCATCATTCTTTTAGCAGTGATTGCCTTAAGGTTGCCAATCCAACCTGTGTGATGGTAATATACCTTGTCGTTAAGCTTGTTACCTGTGAATACAGCCTTGTCGCAGTTGAGAATGATTACGTGATCGCCGCAATCTACATGAGGTGTATAGGTGGGTTTTTCCTTACCGCGGAGAATGCTTGCAGCAGCCGCAGCAACTCTACCAACGCTCTTACCGGATGCGTCGATGATGTACCATTTTCTCTGAACCTGGCCTGAATTTTCCATATAGGACTTCATTCGGAATCTACCTCCATAATTAATCTTTTTTTCAGCAGTTGTTATTTTAATACATAAAAGGATATTTGTCAACACCTTTTTTGAATAAATTTAATTTATAATTTAGATGCTCTCGTTTTCTCTTGTTTTCTCGCGAATGCTCTTGTTTTCTTCGGTTGCATTTTTAAAAATTTCTTGCTTTTACGTTTGGTTTGGAGTATAATACTAAAGTAAATGGAGTGATTTTATGCAGAAACTTTTGAGCTATCTTCGCAAGGGCGTTGATGACTACCAGATGATAAATGAAAATGACCATATTACCGTAGGTGTTTCGGGCGGGAAGGATAGCCTGGCACTACTCTACGGTCTTAGCAAGCTCAGGGAGTTTTATCCCAAAAAATTTAAGCTTACGGCAATAACGCTTTCGATGGGATATAAGGAAATGAACTTTGACGGCGTTAAAAGGCTTTGCGACGAGCTTGATGTGGAGTACATATTAAAGGAAACGGATATTGCAGAGATTTTATTTGATATAAGGAAAGAAACCAACCCGTGCTCGCTTTGTGCAAAGATGCGCAGGGGGGCGCTTCACGAGGCGGCGATAGAGCAGGGTAGCCACAAGGTTGCATTGGGGCATCACTACGACGATGTTTTGGAAACCTTTATGCTTTGCCTTATTTACGAGGGCAGGGTAAACTGCTTTTCGCCCGTAACATATCTTGACAGAAAGGACATCACGCTTATTCGCCCGATGCTCTACACTCCCGAGCAGTACATAAAGGGCATTGCAAACAGATATGAGCTGCCCGTTGTGAAGAATATGTGCCCTGCGGATAAGCATACAAAGCGTGAGTATGTTAAAAATCTGATATGGCAGCTTGAAAAGGAAAACCCCGGCTTCAGAACGAGGCTCTTTACCGCAATCGAGGGCGGTAAGGTTGGCGGCTTTGGCGTTTTCCCCGACAAAATCGGGTAAAGCTATTGAAAATAATGGCAAAAAGTGATATTCTAAAATAAAGAAATCGAAAGGAAGTTTTGTTATGGCAAAAAAGCAGTTTAAAGCAGAATCCAAAAGACTGCTTGATATGATGATTAACTCTATTTATACACATAAAGAGATATTTTTGAGAGAGATAATCTCAAACTCGTCGGACGCTCTTGACAAGCTCTGCTACAAGGCACTTACGGAGGATGGCGTGGGCGTATCGAGAGAAGACCTTTTTATTAAGGTAAGTGTTGACAAGGCTAACCGCATCATCAAGGTGAGCGACAATGGTATCGGTATGACGGAAGAAGAACTCGAGAAAAACCTCGGCGTTATAGCGCGCAGTGGTTCGCTTGCGTTTAAGACCGATATGGAAAAGAAAGAGGATATCGACATTATCGGTCAGTTCGGCGTTGGATTTTACAGTGCATTTATGGTAGCGGAAAAGGTGCGTGTTGTTACAAAGTCCCACGGTAGCGACGAGGCTTATGAGTGGGTGTCTGATGGTACTGATGGCTACACAATAGCTGAAGCAGAAAAGGATGGCTTTGGTACTGATATCTATATGTACCTTAAGCCCGACACTGATGATGAAAAATACTCGGAGTTCCTTGAAAGCTTTATGATTCAGGGGCTTATTAAGAAATATTCTGACTACATCCGCTATCCTATCAAGATGGACGTGGAAAAATCAAGAAAGGTTGAAAAGCCTGACTCGGATAAGCCCGAATACGAAAAATACACTGAGGAAGACACCATAAACAGCATGGTTCCCCTGTGGCAACGCAGTAAGGACAGTGTTACGGAAGAGGAGCTTAACAAGTTCTACAAAGAAAAGTATTACGATATGAAAGACCCTGCGCTCATTATCCGTGCAGATGTTGAGGGAAGCTTTTCTTATAAGTCCTTGATGTTTATCCCGTCAAGCACACCGATGGGATATTACACAAAGGAATATCAAAAGGGGCTTGAGCTTTACTCGTCGGGCGTTATGATTATGGAAAACTGCGAGGATATTATTCCTGAGCACTTCCGCTTTGTGCGTGGTGTGGTGGATTCGCAGGATTTGTCGCTCAACATTTCGAGAGAGATGCTTCAGCACGACCGTCAATTACTCGCAATAAGAAATAATATAGAAAAGAAAATCAGGCAGGAGCTTAAAAAACAGCTCACAAACGACCCTGAAAATTACGAAAAGTTCTGGCAGAGCTTTGGCCTTCAGCTTAAGTATGGTATGGTGGCAGATTACGGTGCGCACAGAAATCTTTTGCAGGATTTGCTTCTTTACTATTCATCAAATGAGAAAAAGCTTATCACACTTCAGAGATACCTTGAGCTTATGCCCGAGGAGCAAAAATATATCTATTATGCCTGCGGTGAAACAGTGGCAAAGATTGACAACCTTCCGCAGACAGAGCAGATAAAGGACAAGGGCTTCTCAATTCTTTATATGACAGACGAGGTTGACGAGTTTGTTGTAAACATCATCGGCGAGATTGAGGGCAAGCAGTTTAAGTCAGTTGACGACAATGACCTTGGAATTGAAAGCGAAGAAGATGTAAAGGAAACTCAGGAAAAGGAAGAAGAAAACAAGGTTATGCTTGATTATCTTCGTGATTCTTTGGGTGGCAAGGTTTCGGCGGTAAGGCTTTCGCACAAGCTTAAGAGCCATCCGGTGTGCCTCAGCACCGACGGCGAGGTAAGCCTTGGAATGGAAAAATATTTCTCGACTATCCCGGGCGACCATCCTGAAATCAAGGCTCAGCGTGTGCTTGAGATAAATCCGTCGCACAAGGCTTTTTATATGCTGCTCGATACCTGGCAGCTTGACAAGGACAGATGTGCAAAGATAGGTGAGCTTCTTTATAATCAGGCACTTCTTATCGCAGATATGCCGATTGAAGACCCCGCAAAATATACAGACTTGTTCTGGGAATTAATATAATCAGGAGGTTTTGTTATGCCGGTAAGTGAAGCACGCAAACGTGCAAATGCAAAATACAACCAGAAGGCTTATGACAGAATTGAACTTAAAGTAAAAAAGGGCGAAAAGGAGAAAATCCGTGAATTTGCCGAATCGCAGGGCGAAAGCATCAATGCTTTCATAAACCGTGCTATTTCAGAAGCTATGGGCGATGCAC
>JAZRPN010000087.1:0-5178 GCA_045649225.1 Clostridia bacterium
TGTTGCATTCGCAACACGGAAGGAGTTTTTTTAATGAACACAAAAGGTAAAACGCTGGAGATTGTAATGTGTGCAATCATCTCCGCACTGGTGCTGATTTTGCAGCTGATGGGCGCATTTATCAAATTCGGGCCGTTTTCGGTTACGATTGTTTTGGTGCCGATTGTAGTTGGCGTAGCATCATGCGGGAAAAAGTACGGTTGGTGGTTTGGTCTTGTTTTCGGCCTGTCAGTTCTGATTTCGGGCGATGCGGCGCCCTTCTTCACCGTAAACCCGATCGGCACGGTTGCAACGGTTCTTGTAAAGGGTATTCTCTGCGGTATATGCGCAGGCCTTGTGTATGACGCCGTGAAGAACTTTTCAAGATGGCTCGCAATTATTCTGGCGGCAATTGTTTGCCCCGTTGTAAATACGGGCGTTTTCTTAATCGGCTGCAAGTTTTTCTTTATGGAAGCCCTTTCGGGTTGGGCAGAAGCCGCAGGCTTTGGCTCTAATGTGGCGCTTTATATGATAGTAGTGCTTGTAGGTATGAACTTTGTTTTCGAGATGGCATCAAACATCATATTAAGCCCCGTAATTATAAGACTTTTAAAAATAAGAAACAAGGACTAAAAAAAGAGGTGGACATCCACCTCTTTTTTGTTATAATTATTATAGAAGAAAAATTCCGTTTTCCATGCATTCTTCACGCATCTCCCGGGGCCATACCGAAACCTGAACCTCGCCGATGTGAGCTTTTTCAAGAAGCTGCATGCAAAGCCTTGACTGACCGATGCCACCGCCGATTGTAAGCGGAAGTGTGCCGTCGGCAATCATCTTGTGATAGTCAAACTGCATACGCTCAAGTGAATTTGCTTTTTCGAGCTGGGCTTTGAGAGAATCCTTGTCAACACGTATTCCCATTGATGAAAGTTCAACTGCACGATTAAGGACATCGTTCCACACAAGAATATCACCGTTTAATGCCCAGTCGTCATAGTCTGGGGCACGGTTATCGTGCTTTTCGCCGTTTGAGAGAAGGCTACCAATCTGCATGATGAAAACTGTTTTATGTTCACGCACAATAGCGTTTTCTCTTTCCTTTGCGGAAAGCGACGGATACATATCCAAAAGCTCCTGAGAGGTTACAAAGAAAACCTCACGCTCGATTGTTTTCTTGAGCATCGGGAATGTAAGATTAAGGGCACTTTCTGCATCTGCCATTGCTTTTACGATTTTTCTGACAATCTTTTTTAAGAATTCGACATTCCTTTCCTCGCTTGTTACAACACGTTCCCAGTCCCACTGGTCAACAAAAAGCGAGTGAATGTTATCGAGGTCGTCATCACGGCGGACAGCATTCATATCGGTATAAATACCCTCGCCCGCCTCATAGCCGTAGCGGTAAAGAGCCATTCTCTTCCATTTTGCGAGAGATTGCACGATTTCTGCAACCTCGCCCGTTTCGCCTATATCGAACTCAACCTTGCGTTCTACACCGCTTAAGTCATCATTGATGCCGCTTGATTTGGCAACGATAACGGGCGCAGTAACACGGTCAAGATTAAGCTCTGCCGCAAGCATTTTCTGAAAGTTATCCTTTATTATTTTTATTGCACGCTGTGTTTCACGAAGTGAAAGGCTTGTAGAGTAGCCCTGTGGCAATATTAAATCTCTCATTGGTAAACCTCGTTTCTTAAACCTTATGGAAATTATCTCCCGTCGATTTACGATAATACCTTTCCATTGTAACGCTAAGCGAGGGTTTTGTCAACTTTTTTAAGGTGGTATTTTAATGATTTTTATTCCCGAATACGTTATTAATATAATGAATTTGCTCACGCAAGCTGGAAAGAGTGCCTATGTTGTCGGAGGATGTGTGAGAGACTCGCTTATCGGCCGCAAATCGACGGACTTTGACGTAACTTGCGATGCAACTCCTGTCGAGGTTATTAAAATTCTATCGGGCATCAGGGTTATCGAAACGGGTATTAAGCATGGCACCATTACTGCCATTACAAAAGACGGAAATATTGAGATAACCACCCATCGCACTGACGGCACCTACACTGACAATCGTCATCCTGACGGGGTGCGCTTTACAAAAGATATTCGCGAGGATTTGTCAAGGCGTGATTTTACAATGAACGCACTTGCCTATAATCACACAGACGGTCTTATTGATATTTTTGGCGGAGCGGAAGATATCCAAAACCGAGTTATACGCTGTGTGGGTAGCCCCCGTAAGCGCTTTGAGGAGGATGCTCTGCGTATTCTGAGGGCAGTGCGCTTTGGTGCGACCTTGGGCTTTTCGCTTGAACAAGAAACTGCCGATGCGGCAATTGATATGTGCGGACTTCTTTCAAAAATTTCACGTGAGAGAATTTTTGAAGAAATTAAAAAGCTTATATGCGGTGATTTTGCCGATGAAATTATAGACCGGTACCGATGCATTATATTTTCGTCGCTTGGTATAAAGGATAGCGGCGAAATGTTTGGAAAGCTCAAGGATTCCCCTGCCGAGGCGGATATAAGGCTTGCTCTTTTGCTTAGGGAATTTTCTGACGTGCGAAAAATAGTAGAGTCGTTAAAGTGCAGCCGTGCATTTTCGGAGTCGGTTATCTCGCTTGTGCGTGATATGGACTTTTCACCCAATGGCATTGAAGACGTCATTTTGTTTATCTCAAAATATGGTACTGAATACGCAGAAAAGCTATCACTTTTTAAAGGCGACCCCGCTTTTTCAGCACTTTTGGGAAAAGTAAAAAGAGAGTGCAAGTGCCTGAGCATAAAAGAGCTTGACATAAATGGTGATGACATAATAAAAAACACACCTCTCAGAAACGAGCAGATAGGCGAGGCGCTAAATGACCTTTTCACACTTGTGGCAAAGGGTGATTTGGAAAACAAGAAAAATGTACTTTTAGCCCGTTTGAAAAGTAAAACATAACGACGAACTCCCCCACATATAATCAAGTAAGTATGATTATTTGTGGGGGATTATCTATGTCGGGCAGCGGTCGTTTGATGATGAAAAACACCCTTTTGCTTTCGGGCGGGAACATTCTTCTTCGCACGGTGGGACTGTGCTTTCAGATGTATCTTGCAGGCAAAATAGGTGCAGGCGGGCTTGGAATTTACGGACTCATTGCATCGGTGTACACGGTTTTTGCGACGATAAGCATATCGGGCGTAAGATTTGCGGTAACACGCCTCACGAGCGAGGAAATCGGCTACGGAAATATGTATCCGCACAAAATTGTGCGCTGCGCATCTTGCTACGCTCTGTTTTTCGGCACTGCGTCCTTTATGATTTTGTTTTGTTTTTCGCCGTTTATTGCTCAAAAATGGATATGCCACGCATATGCCGAGCTTCCGCTGAAGCTACTTTCGTTTTCGTTGCCGTTTGTTTCGATGGGGGCAGTTTTTGAGGGGTACTTCACCGCAAAGCAGAAGGTTCTTCGGCTTGTATCTGTGGGGCTTCTCAATCAGGCTGCACGGATTTTTTCAACTGTATATCTGCTCAACTTCGTAAGCGGTGCGAAAAATCCCCCGTGTGATGTGCTTTCGCTGAGCACCCTTATTGCCGAGGTTCTCTGCAGTGTTATCTCTTTTATTCTTTACTTTTTAAACACATTCGGAAAACGCTCAAATCACATAACAAAAAATGCTTTTCCAAGACTTGTAAAGGTCGCTATGCCGCTTGCCGTCAGCGCCTATATGAAAACAGGGCTATCCTCGCTCGGGCATATTATAATTCCATACGGCTTCAGGCGCGCAGGTATGGGAAGCGACGGCGCATTTGCCACTTATGGAGTTATAACGCAGATGGCTTTCCCCATACTTATGTTTCCGTCGGCACTGCTTGCATCCCTTGGCGAAATCCTTGTCCCGAGGCTCACTGCCGCGCAGGTTAACAACCAAAAGGTTTCCATAAACTATATGGTCAGCCGTGCGACAAGAATAGGCTTTATTTTTAGCATAGCCGTCTGCGGATTTATGTTTTTCTATCCTCATACGCTGAGTCGTTTTTGCAAAAATGCCGAGGCAACACTCTATATCAGAATTTTTGCCCCGCTTATTCCCATTATGTATTGCGACAATGTAACCGATGGTTGTCTGAAGGGATTGGGGCAGCAGCTTTACTGCATGGTTCTAAACATTGTGGAGGCTATTATTAACATTGCGTTGCTACTCGTTTTGCTCCCGAAATATGCCATCATAGGCTACATAGCTACAATGTATATCAAAGAAATTTTTAACACCGTGCTCAGCCTATACAGATTATATAAAAAAACGACCTTTGAAATAGATGCAAGGATGATTTTGACCGTCGCTTGCTCTGCCGTTTTTGCTTTTCCGCTTTCGTATATTGCATTTGGCTCAGCAAGCTTTCTATGCGGATTGTTTTACATTGTTGTCTATATCTCTCTTCTCTATATTTTTAATTCCGTTACACGTGGAGACATAAAGTGGATATTATCACTTTGTAAATAAAAAGGAAGCGTGCCGCTTCACCCATGTCGCGCCCTGACTAAGTATGTACTTTTGATGTCAAAAGTACCAAAAACGCGGGGGATTGCGATTTCCCCCGCACCCCCTAAAACGCCCCAGCAGGGCTAAAAACCGGAGGTTACCTATCCTGGCATCTGTGTGGGTTTTGTTTTTCTGCATTTTTCGCCTTTGAAACCGCCGCCTGCAAAAAGCAAACACTTAGTTTGCTCTGACGGCTGAAATTGCGAGCCGGCAAAGGTAGATGATGCTCGCAATTTCTCGGTTATCGGCGAAAACTACCGAAAAACGCTACTTCAGCTCTGAAGTTAGCTAACTTGCAATACAAACTTTCGGTTTATAAATTTATTTTGCTGACTTGGGCAAAAATTGCCCGTATCATTTTCCGCTGCTGACGGGCAATTTTTAGTCTGTCTTGTCAATAAGTTTGACAATGCAGACGGCGCAACAAAAGCAAAATAGATTTATAAACAAAGACCACTTCGTTTTTTAGGTGGCACGTCGCCTCTTAAAATCGCCCCTGCGAGGGCGTTGAGCCAAGAAGAACAGAGCTTCACAAGGTTTTAACACATAAATTTTGCGTTATACTGCAGAAAATTCTACGAATATACGTCAGTATTATCCTTGAATTTTCTTTGTCTTCCATCAAAATTTATGTGTTAAAACTCTTCGACCTTAAACGCAGAG
>JAZRPN010000088.1:0-21979 GCA_045649225.1 Clostridia bacterium
CCCCGCTTTAGCTAAAAATATGAAGCTTGGCGAGGAAGAGTGCGGAAGAATTATGCGCTATCGATTTTTAGATGAAGTAGCCAATTCTTTAGGAAAAGCTAAAATTGCAACTGCACACAATCTTAACGATAATGCTGAAACCGTTTTGTTTCATATGATACGAGGCTCAGCAGCCGAAGGGTTAAGCGGCATAAAATATAAACGTGATAATATCATAAGGCCGCTACTTGATGTGTCAAGACAAGAGATTGAAAAGTATCTTACTCAAAATTCTGTAGAGTGGTGTGATGACAGTTCAAACTTTATTCCTGTTTATACGAGGAATAAGTTAAGGATCAATGTTTTTCCAATGCTCAATGAAATCTGTCAGAATTCTCAAGAGCATATTGCCCTTGCGGCGTCATACATTGCGGAAGATAACCAGTTTATAAGTGAATTCAAGGAAAAATTGATGGAAAAGGCGTTTCATTGGGATTATCTTGAACTTGATGAGTTTTCAAAGGCGCATATATCTGTTAAAAGGCGTTTGGTTTGCGACGTTCTATCAAGGTGGGGCGTCAAGGAAATAAACGGCGAAAAGATAGACAGCTTTATTTCTTTCACAAACGCTGAAACGGGGAAGATGTTTGACATTAACGGCAATACATTTGCATATAAAGAGTATGGAAAGATTGTTTTAAGGTCAAATGAAAATACACCTGTAATTGATAAAGTTCTTGATGCAGAAAACCCCGTTTATTTGCCTGAGTGCGAAATTTTCGCGTTTTTTACAGATGATTATCCATCGGTCAAAAACAATATGGTTGCGGTTTTTGATGCAGATAAAATAACCCCGCCGTTTAATGTTCGCTATAAAAAGGATGGCGACAAAATTTTCCTTAAGGGCTTGTGTAAAAACAAAAAGCTTAGCGATATCTTTACTGACGAAAAGATAAGCCCGTCGGTGAGATGCAAAACTCCCATCATAGAAAAAAACGGGGAGATACTTTTTGTTTGTGGGCTGCGTCAGTCGGGATATTACAACGCTGACGAATATACAAAAAATTACTTAGTTATACAATATAATACAAAGGGATGAAAAATATGTCGAACTTAAATGATTGCATAGAAAAGATACTTATAAGCGAGGGAGAAATAGACAAACGCGTTAGTGAAATTGCTGCAGAGATAAATAAAGACTACGAAGGAAAAGAAGTTACTATGCTTGCAATTTTATCAGGCAGCTTTATGTTTGCCGCTGATATTGTAAGAAAGATGCAAATCCCCGTTCGTATTGACTTCCTTTACGCAAGCAGCTATGGAGAAGGGACAGAATCTTCGGGAAAAGTGCAAATAAATAACGTTAAGGGTTTTGATCCTAAAGGAAAGGACATAATAATAGTTGAGGATATTATAGACTCGGGACGTACTTTGCTTAAGATAAGAAATTATCTTTTGGAAAATGGTGCAAACAGTGTTGAAATTTGTACATTCCTTGACAAAACATCAAGGCGTGTTGTGGATATAAAAGCAAAATATACAGGATTTGATATCCCTGATGAGTTCGTTGTCGGATACGGACTTGACTACGCATACAAGTACAGACAGTATCCGTTTGTCGGCGTTCTAAAGCAGGAATGCATTTAAATGACTTGTGAATAATATGTTAAATTGATTGAATAAGACAAAAAAAGGTGCTATACTTCATTCGTTGAAAGGGGAGACGTTGTCTTGAAAAAGCCAATCAGAAGCATTAGCTTATATATTATATTACCTATTTTAATTATACTTATGATGATGATGTCATTAAAACAGCCTGACTCAGGTGTTAAGGATTTCTCGCAGCTTGTTACGGCTATTGAGAAGAAGCAGGTTACAAAGCTTGAAATAGGCGATACGACCACAATTGCTGAAATCGATGGTAAAGAATATGAGGTTGAGGTAACTCAGGGTATTCTTTTCATGGTAGTCGGTGATGAGATTGAAAAGCAGATTAAAGAAGGAGTTATCGAGACCAAGGTTCCAGCTCCCGAGCCGGTATCATGGTGGGTTTCTTTGCTTCCGACATTCCTTCTTATGCTTGTTATTGGGTTGTTCTGGTTTTCTTTTATGCGCCAGCAGACCGGTGGACGAGGTGTCGGTGGGTTTGGTAAATCCCGCGTAAAGACCGCAAACGATAACAAAGTCAAGGTTACCTTTGCTGATGTTGCAGGTGCCGATGAAGAGAAAAAAGAACTCGAAGAAATTGTTGAATTCCTTAAAAACCCGAGAAAGTTCATTGATCTTGGAGCGCGTATACCTAAGGGTGTTTTGCTTGTAGGACCTCCCGGAACGGGTAAGACTCTTCTTGCAAAGGCTATCGCGGGAGAAGCGGGCGTTCCTTTCTTCTCAATATCAGGTTCAGACTTTGTTGAGATGTTTGTCGGCGTAGGTGCAAGCCGTGTAAGAGACCTTTTTGAACAGGCAAGGAAAAATCTTCCTGCAATTATTTTTATTGATGAAATAGATGCGGTGGGCAGACAGCGTGGTACAGGTCTTGGCGGCGGACACGACGAACGTGAGCAGACATTAAACCAGCTTCTTGTTGAAATGGACGGTTTTGGTACAAACGAAGGCATTATAATGATTGCGGCTACAAACCGCCCCGATATTCTTGACCCGGCTCTTCTCAGACCCGGCAGATTTGATCGCCAGGTTGTAGTTAACTATCCTGACCAGAATGGCCGCGAAGCAATCCTTAAGGTGCACGCTAAAAACAAGCCGCTCAGCGAATCGGTTTCGCTTGCTAATATTGCAAAAGCTACCTATGGCTTTACCGGCGCAGACCTTGAAAATCTTCTTAATGAGGCGGCAATACTTACTGCCCGCAGGGATAAAAAGGCGATAACCGGTGCCGAGCTTGACGAGGCAATGCTTAAGGTGGTTATGGGTCCTGAAAAGGCATCGAGAGAGCACAACAAACAAAACAAAAAGAAAACTGCTTATCACGAAGCAGGGCACGCTGTTGCGGCTAAGCTTCTACCTACGCAGGACAGTGTTCATCAGGTTTCTATTATACCGAGAGGCAGAGCAGGCGGTTATACACTTAGTCTTCCTGATAGCGACAAGAGCTATATCTCAAAGACTGAAATGACCGAAAGTATTATTATGATGCTTGCAGGTCGTGCCGCTGAAAAGATTGTGTTTGATGATATTAATACGGGTGCTTCAAATGACCTCGACAGAGCGACATCTACAGCAAGAAAAATGGTTATGCAGTATGGTATGAGCGAAAAGCTTGGATATATGACATTTACAAACGGCGACCACGAAGTGTTCCTTGGCAGAGATATTTCTCAGGGAAGAAATTACAGTGAAGCAGTTGCATCTATAATCGATGAGGAAACTAAAAAGATTATTGACGATTGCTATGCCGCTTGCGAAAAGCTTTTGCGTGATAATATGAAAAAACTTGATGATGTGGCTAACGCGCTTATAAGCAAGGAAAAGCTTGACGCTGAAGAATTTGAGGATGTTTTTGAAAACGGATTTAATTTGGAAGAAGATAGCACAGAAGAATAAAAGAAGCGTGCCGCTTCACCCAACTCGCGTTCTAACTAAATTTAGAATTGGCAAATGTAGCTCGCGATAAAAAACGCAATATCTTATACGATAGAATCAAAGAGAGTATTAAGTGCGCTTAATACTCTCTTTATAAAAAGGTGAAAAATATGAACAACGAAATAACACAGTTTCTCAAGGAAAGATTTGTCAGCGATATTGGGTTTGCAGACTGTACAAATGACACTCCTTTTCCTAATCTTAATAATGCAATATCTCTTGTTTTCAGATTATCAGATGCTGTTGTGGAGCAAATCGACGGTGCACCTACGCATACATATTTTCAGCACTATAGAACGATGAACGCCAACATCGATAACATAACGCTTCAGCTTGTAATGTATCTGCAGGAAAAGGGCTATAATGCGGCGGCTATTCCCGCAAGCCAGTCAATTAATGGACTACAGGGACTGTTTCCGCATAAAAAGGCGGCAGTGCGCTCCGGTCTTGGCTATATTGGGAAAAGCGCACTCTTTATTTCTGATAAATTCGGACCACGAGTAAGGCTTGGTACGGTCTTTACAAATGCTCCGCTTGATGTTGTGGATATGGCTCAAAAAGACAGATGCGGAGAATGTGATATATGTTCAAAAATGTGCGGGGCAATGGCTATAAAAAACGTTGGATTTGAAGATGGAATGAAGCGTGAAGACATTTTTGATGCTCAGGCGTGCAGTGATTATATGAAGGACAAATTTAAAAACATCGGCAGAGGGGTTGTCTGTGGTGTATGTATGAAGGTATGTCCTAAGGGAAAAATGGGTTGTAAAAAAGGACTGTAAACTTGGTTTACAGTCCTTTTTATTATTCATTTGGGGTGAAATTATCGAATCCAAATTCAATAAAGCAGTAATTTTCTTCCCACGGTGTAGGAGTATTGTTGTTCCATACGCACGGCTCTTTATGAAAATGTGCGGGAGTAACACTTAAATTTTCACCTGTCGGGAGATGGTGAGGTCCAAGGAGATTTCGCAAGCTGTTTGAAATGGTAATTTCAATTTCGTTATCACCCTTTTGAAGATGGTCAGATAAATTAACCTCACACGGTTCAAGTAAAGACGGAGTAATTGTGTTTTGATTAACACTGACCGTGAGTGATGATATGCCTTTCCTGGAAAGATTTATCATATAACCTGTATCTGAAATATTAAACTTTTTAGAAAGCGTCATTTTTCCACTGAAGAATGGGAAACCTTGCTTTTCAATATTTGTTGTATCAATAGTTTCTTTTGCTTGTTCAATAGAAAAATCACCAACATAACGGCAGGCGTTTTTATCAAGCTTAAGGAATTTACCATCAGTACAAACAGAAAAGTCGCCCACTATGTAAATCGGCTCAAATTCCGCTTGTAACTCATTTATTGAAAACTGCTCAAGGTTTTCGCCTGATTTTAGTGTCGGAGAAAAATCAAGATTCAGTGAAATTACATTTTCGCCCTCTATAAGCAAATCTTTGATTTCAAGCTTGCGTAAGGCAGGGTAGAGGTAATACCCCAAATCCTCAGGATTTAATTCAGTTCCATTTACTGTGATGCCAAAAATCTCAGGTGTCTCACACGCCAGATATATATTTTCAGGAACAAATTTGATATTAAAATGATAATCACATCTTATATTTACATCGCGGTTAAGGTTATTAGCTTTGTAAATAATATCTCGTGCGTTTTCTTTTTCGCTCGCAAGCTCGCCGTCAAAATACAAATCGCAAACATCAATTGCAAGTGCGTTTTCACTGCATTCCTTTATTTGCCATTCGCCAGAAATATCAAGCTCCTTAAGCTGCTTTTTAAATGGGCGAGATTGCATTGGAGAACCGTCATCAAAAACAACAAGGCTCTCATACGGATGGAACTTGTAAACGCCATAAAATGGAACGACTTCGCCTGTAGTGATATCAAGCATCTTACTTCCGCGGTTGATTGCTGAAACAAATTCCTTATCGGTACTGTTTACAAAGTAATGTGCAGTAAATTCATCAAAATGACGCTCTGTATATGTAAGTTCTTCCTTGTCGCATACATCGTTAGCTTCAAGGGTTTCTGCGAGAACGATATTTCCTCCTACACGCTCAAATTCACTGAGCAGGCTTTCTGTTGAGAGGAGAAGAGTCTTGTGCTTAGGAAGAACAACATTTGTATATCGTTGTGTGCCTATTACAAATGCACCGTTTTCAACCCTTGCATTCTGGCTGATTATAACCTCGTCGCCAATATGGAAAGGAATATGCTTTTTCTCAAGCGTTTTTACCGCATCAAGCAAGGAAACAGAGTGTTCGTTTAAAGCATCTGAATCGTCAAATTCAGACCACATACTTGTGTTGTTGCTGATTAAAAGAGTATCAAATTTAACTTTACCCTCCGAGAGAATCATTCCAATTCTTGAAAGAGAGTCAGAAAGCAACTTGATGTCCTCCCACCACGGTTGCTGATAAAAGAACGCAGGCTGACAGTTTTCCTTTCTGAAACCTCGAAGTGAATAAGGCGCAGTATGGGGGCAAATCTTTGTAATACCCCTTACCATTTGAAATTCTGCAGTTCTTTTAAAATCACCAATGCTCATCGAATTGTTGCACTGAGAATAAAGTTCAGCCCAAACCTCTTTTTTGCCGAACTGATGTGCCACCGATGATGCCTGAAGCACTGCAAGGGGATTGCTGGAATTCTTGTAAGAACTTTTTATCCCCGGTGTATGTAAATACTTATAATTGGGCATTACAGCCCCGCTAAAGCAAGGGGAGTCCCCTTGCGCAAAATGACCGGAAAGCTTGACACTATGTTCATTGCACCAGTCAAAAATTTGTTTTGTATAATTATTAGAGAAAAGCTTTGTTACGAGAATCCAGAATTTGATCCTGGTGTTTTCATAATCACCAATGGGTCTGAAAAGTTCCTCTAACTTATCAAGCAATTCTTCGTTATATTCCTTTTTATATTCCGCAGGGAGAGTAAAACTCCATGGGATTGCATCGTTTACGAATTGTGGCTCATAAATATAAAAGCCCTCGAAACTGTTTTGGGTTTTCTCGAAATATTTTTCGTATGCTTCTTCAATAAAGCATCTTACAGTATCGGGATTCAATGTATCAATATAAGATGGATTTACGTCATAATAAAAATGGTAGCCGTCCTTACAAATGATTGTACGATCATTTGTTTTTTCGCCGGCTTCCATACGAAGAAATTTTTGCTGATAGTCAAGCCCTTTTGAGTTAACGATTCCGCCACCTGAGCCGCTCGGGAAACCGTTTTCATCGCAAATCCAACAATTCATTCCACTTGAATCAGCATCATTTATACTTTGAGTGATGTTTCTGAAAAATTCATCGCCCATATAGGCGGATTTAATGCCATCGCGTGCATGGATAATAAATCCGCCCATACCTGACTGTTTTAACAATTCGATTTGTCTCTTGGTTTCGCTAATATTCAGTTTTTCGTTCCACGACCATATGGGGGTAAAACGATATTTATTATCAATATTTTTGAAATCCATAACAAAAATCCTTTGGAATTATTTTGCGTTCTCCTGCGCAGTAATATTGCCGATAGCAGTAGCCTCAACTTCCCAGGGAACAACTTTCTTTCCGCTGTATTCTTCAGCAAGCTTGTTTACATACTGGTTAAGGCTTCCGCCACCGATAATGTAAATGTTCTTATAGTTCTTGCCTGTAAGCTTTTCAAGCTCAATAACTGCTTGCTTGTAGCTGTAAGCCATACCGTGATATACAGCTGAAAGAAGCTCAGCAACGTTCTTGGGCTTCGGTGCACCCTGATTTTCAAGCTGCTGAAGTACGGCTGCTTTCATATTTTCAGGAGCGAAGAGAAGTTCGCTGTTAATATCAATAGGAGTATTGTAACCTGATTTCTCGGCAATTTCAGCCATTTCGCCCCAACTCTCGTTAATCGGGATCTGCTCACGAAGCTGCTGAATTACCCAGAAACCTGTAATATTTTTAAGGAATCTTACCTTGCCGTCAAATGCACCCTCGTTAGTGAAGCCTGCTTTCTTTGCTTCGGGAGAGCAGTTGGGCTTATCAAGAAGTACACCCATAAGAGACCATGTACCGCTACTGATGTAAATTGCATCGTCTTCGTTGGGCACTGTCATTACGGCGGAGCCTGTATCGTGGCTTGCTGCAAGAACAACCTTACAGTTGTAGCCAACCTCTTTCTGAATTTCAGGACGAAGTTCGCCAACAACGGTTGAAGGCATATTAAGCTTGCCGAAAATAGAAGAGGGGATGCCAAGCTTCTCAAGAAGCTCTTTATCATATTCGCGAGAATCAACATTTACCATCATTGTGGTAGATGCATTTGTGAATTCGTTCATCTTAACTCCTGAAAGAAGGAAGTTAAAGTATTCAGGGAGCATAAGGAATGTTTTTGCCCTGTTTAAATCTTCGGGAGTTTCTTTTTTAACAGCGTAAAGCTGATAAATGGTGTTGAAAGGCTGATAAGCGATACCTGTGCGATTGAAGAGTTCTTCCTCGCTTACGATGGAGTGAAGCTCGTCACGGATTGCAAGTGTTCTGTCATCTCTGTAAGATACAGTGTCGCCTATAAGCTCATCATTCTCATCAAGAAGAACAAAGTCAACACCAAAGCAGTCAATAGCAACGCTCTCAGGAATAATACCCATTTCGCTACATTTTTTCATACCTGCAAGAATGTCTTTAAAAAGCTGCTCGCCGTTCCAGCAAAGGTGTTCGCCTTTCATTTTGGGACCATTTTTAAAACGGTAAACCTCTTTAAGTTCAATTTTACCATTAACTCTTTCACCAAGCATATGTCTGCCGCTTGATGCACCGATATCAATTGCAAGAAATGCCATTTTTCATACCCCTTTTTTTGTAAAAATTATTGCTTAACAAAGCATATAAAGATAATTATATTATAAAGGAAAACGCCCTAAATGTCAACATTTTACTATAGAAGATGTTTGACTTTGACTGCTCTATGTGATATTATATAAAATAAATAAATTTCAGGAGTGGTATTCTTGAAAATTCAAGAGATTGATAAAAATTTTGATTTTGCTACAAGCTTAACACGAAAAGATATCGCTGTATATAATGTTTTGGAAGAACCGTTTAAAATTTACGGTTTGATTTTACCCAAGGATGATGACGACAGCTTTCACAGACTTCCGTATGAGGTTGCCGAGTCTGTTAATGACGGGGTAAAGGAGCTTAATCTGAATACATCGGGTGGACGTGTGCGTTTTGCCACTGATTCAGATTATATAGCAATCCGTGCAGAAATTCACTCACACTGTAAAGTACCCTTTTTCTCTTTTACAGGAATAATGGGCTTTGACCTTTATGCGGAAGAAGACGGCAAACAAAGATTTATAAGACAATTTAATCCATCGCTTGATGCCGAAACAAGCTACGAGGCGGAAATTACTGTTGAGGGCGGGAAAATGCGTGATTATACCATTAATTTCCCCGCATACAGTGGTGTGAAGAGCCTTTATATAATTTTAAGCGATAAGGCTAAGGTGTGTCAGGCACGTGAATACACAAAAACCGTCCCAGTGCTTTACTACGGTTCATCTATAACGCAGGGCGGTATTTGTTCAAGACCGGGAAATATATATCAGAATATAATATCACGCAGGCTTGACTGCGATTACGTAAATCTTGGATTTTCGGCAAGTGCCAAAGGCGAGACAGAAATTGCAGAGTATATATCAAAACAGAAAATGAGCGTTTTCGTGTATGATTATGACCACAATGCACCAACTGTTGAGCATCTTAAAAATACTCACGAAAAAATGTTTAAGATAATTCGCTCTGCTCAGCCAAATCTTCCGATTATTTGTGTTTCCAGACCTAAAGCCGAATATACGGGCGATACACAAAAACGCCGTGAGGTTATAATGAAAACGGTGGAAAATGCAAAAGCTCTTGGCGATAAAAACGTTTATTTTGTAGATGGCGGAAAGTTTAGCGATGACTTTGGCGCAGGCGACAGTATAACTGTAGACAGTGTTCATCCTAATGACTTAGGGTTTATGTGTATGGCAAATCATATTGGGGCTGTGATTGATAATATTTTGAATGGGGGAGAAAACAGTGGCAAATAATATATGGCATGATATTTCACCTAAAAGAATAAATATTGATGATTTTATCTGCGTTGTGGAAATATCAAAAGGAAGCAAGAAAAAATATGAACTTGATAAGGAAACGGGATATATAATGCTTGACCGTATTTTGTATACATCAACACATTATCCCGCAAACTATGGTTTTATTCCAAGAACCTACGGGGATGACAATGACCCGCTTGACGTTTTGCTTATATGTGCAGAACCGCTTGAACCCTTATCACTTGTGCGTGCTTACCCCATCGGTGTTATTTCAATGGTGGATAATGGCCGTTCTGACGAGAAAATTATTGCTATTCCTTATAATGACCCTAACTATAATCTCTATAAAGATATTGATGAATTACCCAAACATATTTTCGACGAAATGAAGCACTTTTTCTCAGTATATAAAAATCTTGAGAATAAGGAAACTGCCGTGGATGAAGTTAAGGGTAGAAAAGAGGCTATGGAAATCATTCAGAAGGCGATAGACAACTATATTGAAAAATTCTGTAAGTAAGGGTGTCTGATATGAAGAGAATACTTGTAACAATTCTTGCCGCTATTATGCTGCTTTCATCGATGAATGTATTTGCGTACTCTGTTGAGGATGCTTTTGCAGAATTCGGGCAGAAGCACTCTGATTTCGTTACGGCTGTTATAAAACAGGGGGTTTCTGAAAATCTTCTGATTGATTTCCTTAAGGATGTGCGTGATTATATGCTCGAAATGGCACGCGCTGAAAAAATAACAGAAAGCAATTTTGAGAATAAGGCAATAACCGCCATAACACGTGTTTCTTCGCGTGAGAAGTTTGTCCCACTGCAGGATGCATTATTAGCGCTTTACCCGAATGATATTTCTCAGGCGATAATAAATAACACCATAACTCCAAGGTTTCAGCCGCTTGTTGATACAATCAAAAAGATTGTTTTTGATAACAATATGCTTGAAGGAAGCCAGGATGAGGAAATGCAGTTTAAGATAACATTTAACGATGTTTCGTCTGACTTCTGGGCGTATGAGGCTATATCAGAGCTTTCAAACAGAAATATAATAAATGGTTATCTTGACAATACCTTTAAGCCCGAGGCAAATATTACAAGGGCAGAATTTGCTAAGATAATTGTTGCGGCTACTGATAGCTTTGATTATGAAGCGCAGTGTAGTCTTACAGATGTTAAAAAAGACGACTGGTACTATTCCTACGTTGCATCTGCAATGAAAAAGGGATACATTACCGGCTATCCCGATGGGACATTTAAGCCCAATGATAAGATTACAAGAGAGGATATCTGCACCGTTGTATACAGATGCATTAAAGATAAATTGAGTCAAAAACAGGTATCGGAGGTCTTTGGCGATGGCTGGCAGATTTCGTCTTATGCAAAGGAGGCTGTAATGCAGCTTTACGCAAACGGAATTATAAATGGTATGGATGCTACCACTTTTGCTCCCAAAAACCATGCAACAAGAGCTCAAACTGCTAAGATAATTTATACGGCATTTTTTAAATAAAATAAAAACACTCAGCACAACTGAGTGTTTTTATTTTAAAATAATACTTACATCGCCCGAACTAAGGTCCTCAAAAGAACCATCTGGATAAGAAACTTTCAGGGAAAAATCGTCGTTTATTTCAATTGCTTTGGCAAGATTGTTTTGCGTTCTGCCTAAAATCTCAATATCCTTTCCCGTAATCATACTGCGGCGTCTGTACTCGTCCAAAAACGTTTTTTGCTCAAGATGAGGATAATATTCGTCGAAATAATTTAATATATATGAGAGCAATATGCAGCGTGTTTCATCTTCAACTTCGTTTGCAAAAATACTGCCTGCTTTGTTTTGAATATCAGCGGGAAAGTCATCCTTTGGCATAAACACATTAAGCCCTATACCAACTATGGCGTAATCGAGTTTCCCCGATGTAGAAAACGAAGCTTCCGTCAGAATTCCACACACCTTTCGATTATTGACATATACATCATTTACCCACTTTATTTGTGCTTTTTCGTTTGAGATATCTTCTATCGCCCGAGAGCAGCATACCGAAGCACAAGTTGTTAAGTATAATGCCTTCTCAGGAGAAATATCGGGTCTGAGAAGAAGGCTGAAATAAAGCCCCGTATCCTTAGGTGAGAAAAATGAGCGATCTTTCCGTCCGCGTCCGTTTGTCTGATGATTTGCCACGATGAGCGTAAATTCTTCTGCACCATTGTTTGCCATTTCCTTTAAAAGCGTGTTTGTGGAACCTATGGTATCATAAGTGAAAAAAGAGAATTTATCATTATTTAAATATTTTTTTATTGTTTTTACATCAATATTCATAAGCACTAACCTCAAATAAATGATAGCATAATTCCTTTTTCAAAACAAGTGGTAATCTTGACATTTTCAGCTTTAAATAATATAATACTGACGAAAGGTGATTTTTATGGATGCACGATTTTCAAGAACAAAGCTCCTGCTCGGCGAGGATGCAATGAAAAAGTTAAATAGCTCGCACGTCGTTATTTTCGGTATCGGTGGTGTTGGAGGATTTACGTTAGAGGCACTTGCACGCTCGGGAGTAGGGAGTATAGATATAGTAGACAGCGATGTTGTAAGTGAGTCTAACATTAACAGGCAAATATACGCACTTGAAGATACTGTAGGAAGATACAAGGTTGATGTTGCAGCTGAGAGAATAAAACAAATCAACCCAACTGTAAAGGTTAACGCCTTTACGACCTTTTATCTGCCCGAAACGTCGCAAGAGTTCAATTTTCAAAAATATGATTATATTATTGATGCAATAGATACAGTAACAGCTAAAATTGACCTCATAGTAAATGCCGATAAGGCAAATACCCCGATAATCAGCTCTATGGGAACGGGAAATAAGCTTGACCCCACAAAGTTTGAAGTTGCTGATATTTATGAAACTTCAGTTTGCCCGCTGGCGAGGGTATTAAGGCGTGAACTTAAGGATAGAGGTATAAAAAAGCTTAAGGTAGTGTATTCAAAAGAAGAACCGATAAAGACAAACTATTTTGATGAAAACAATAAAATGATACCTGCGAGCATATCTTTTGTTCCTTCTGTTGCAGGGCTTATAATAGCGGGCGAAGTAATTAAAGATATAATAAAAAACGAGTAGGGGACTACTCGTTTTTATTGTCTATAATCTGAAGCTCAGGAGCTTTGATGCTTACCTTAGCTCCTGCTGCGATAGAGCTTACAATAAAGGCGTTACCTCCGATTGTAGCATCTTCGCCAATGATGGTATCACCGCCGAGGATAGTTGTTCCTGAATAAACCGTTACGCCGTTTTCAAGGGTAGGATGTCTTTTTACGCCCCTAAGTGCCTGACCTTTTCTTGTTGAAAGAGCACCAAGTGTTACACCCTGATAAATTTTAACGTTATTGCCAATCTGAGTCGTTTCGCCTATTACAATTCCGGTACCGTGGTCAATAAAGAAGTACTTACCTATTGTTGCACCGGGATGTATGTCTATACCTGTAAGATTGTGTGCATATTCCGTCATTATACGAGGAATCATGGGAACATTAAGAAGATAAAGCTCGTGTGCAATTCTGTAGACAGTTATTGCAAAAATGCCGGGGTACGAGAAAATAATCTCATCCTTGCTTGTTGCGGCAGGGTCGCCGTCAAATGCTGCCTGAACATCGGTTGAGAGATTCTCTCTGATAGACGGAATTTTTGCGAGAAAATCGTTTGTAATTTTCTCTGCTTTTTCAAGAAGAACGGACTTCTCGCAATTTATGCAGTTTTCTCCGCAACCAATTACACCTGCAATCTGTTTTTTGAGGTTGTATTCAACAAACTCAAGCTCTTTACCTACAATATATTTAATATATTCGCTTGTTACTTTGTTTGAATCAAAAAAGCCGGGGAAAAGGATTTTACGAAGTGTTTCAACAATCTCAATTATGAGGTCTTTATTAAGAACTCTGTCTGAGTCGAGCTTGCTTGTTGATGGCTCCTTTTCATAGCTTTCAAGTATTGAATTTACTAATTTTTCTGTATTATTCATAAAGCATCACCTGATATATAATATGCAGATATTTTAACATGTTAGAAAGATATTGTCAACTTATTTAATTTAACAAAAAGGTCTTGCTTTAAATTTTAATGTATGGTATAATTGTCAAAGAAATGTGAAAGGAAGATTGCAATGAAGAAATTATCACTTATTCTTATCGGTGGCGGCGACAGAGGCAGCAGCTATCTTAAGTCTCTACAGATAAGTCCCGAAAAATTTGAGCTTGTGGGCTTGGCTGAACCCGTAAAGGAAAAAAGAGAATACTTAAGGGATTTATACAATGTCCCCGAAGATAAGTGTTTCGAAAGCTATGAACCGCTTTTGGAAATGCCAAAATTTGCAGATGTTGTGATGATTTGCACTCAGGATAAAATGCATTTCGAACCTGCAATGAAAGCTATAGAAAAGAAGTATGATTTGCTACTCGAAAAACCTGCTGCGTCAACTGCAGAGGAGTGCTTTATGATTTCAGAAGCTGCACAAAAAAATGGCGTTAAGGTACTGGTTTGCCATGTGCTTCGTTATACACCTTTTTATAAATCACTTAAAAAGATTATTGACGATGGAAAAATTGGTGAAATTACGAATATAATACATAGAGAAGGCGTCGGTAACGTTCATTTCAGTCATAGCTTTGTAAGAGGCAACTGGAGAAGAAAAGACGAGTCTACACCTATGATTCTTGCAAAATGTTGTCACGACACAGACCTTTTGCTTTGGCTTATCAAAGAGCCTTGTACAAAAGTACAGTCTGTGGGTATGCTCTCTCATTTTACAGAGAAAAATGCACCTGAGGGCGCAACCAAACGTTGCTTGGATGGATGTCCGCACAAGGATACTTGCTACTACTATGCGCCATCACTTTACAGAATTGATACTGCGGAGGTACAGCATTTCCGTGGAATAGTTGCAAATAAATTTAATCCAACAGATGAAGAAATTGATGAAGAATTAAAGACATCAAAGTGGGGAAGATGTGTATACTACTGCGATAACGATGTTGTTGATCGTCAGATTGTAACAATGCAGTTTGGCGATGACAAGATTGCAACACTTACAATGTCAGGCTTCAACAAGGGTGGTCGTGTTACTACTATCATGGGAACAAAGGGCGAAATTAATGCCAATATGGAAGACCAGACGATTGAAATTTACGATTTTGAAACAAGAACTACAAAGAGCGTTTACTCTCCCGATGCAAACTTTGACCAGAGTATTGCCGGCGGACACGGTGGCGGCGACTCCGGAATCATGCAGGATTTGTACGATTATGTTGCTAACAACAAACCGTCAGATTCAATTTCCGAGATATCAGTTTCCTGCATGAGCCACTTGATTGCATTTGCGGCAGAAGAAGCAAGAATCAGCGGAAAAACTATCGATATGGATGAATACATAGCTTCTATGGAATAATTTAAGGTTTTAGGTGGTTTACAATGCTTCAATTTATTTACGACGCTGACTTCTTTATACTGGACTTGATAAATAAATATTTTAGCTGTAAAGCATTGGATATCATTATGCCTGCAATTACCCGATTGGGTAATGCAGGCATAATATGGATTATCCTGGCAATTATATGCCTGATTACTAAAAAATACAGGAAAACAGGTATTGTGCTTACAGTCGGGCTTTTGCTTGGCCTTCTTATAGGAAACCTTTTTATGAAAAATGTTTTTGCCAGACTAAGACCATTCCAAATAAAAGAGGGCGTAAACTTGCTTATAGCGGCGCCTAAGGATTTTTCATTCCCGTCGGGGCACACGCTTGCGTCGTTTATCTCTGCAACTGTTTTATCTATCAGGCATAAAAAGAGCAGAGTTTACGTTATTGTGCTTGCTGCTTTGATTTCTTTTTCAAGGCTTTACCTCTATGTTCATTTCCCGACTGATGTTTTAGGCGGAATTGTACTTGGAGTACTTATTGGGATTTTATCAAACTATTTAGTTGAAAAAATTGCTAAAAAACAGAAAGTATAATAAGCCATGTTTTCCTTATAATAAATTCATAGGCAAAATGCCTGGAATGTAAAGGAGGATGTAAAATGCTTGGCTGTAGAAATGGCTTTATAAAAGGTTTTATTGCAGGCTCAATCTTAGGCGGAGCGGCGTGTATGATGGTAGAACCGCCCGATGCCGCAATGATGCGCAGAATGAAGAAAAAAGCAAACAGAGTAATCAAAAAGATGGAATACTCTTTGGAAAATTTAATTAAATAAAAAATAGGATGTAAATTTTTACATCCTATTTTTTATGCAAAAGATGAAGACTTTGTTCAAACTTAAGTCCATACCAGTATTTATCACGCTCATCCATCGAATTTTCGATACAGTCGTTAACGAAGAATGATGCCTTTTTAACGGCTTCTGTAAAAGGTGTGCCGTTTAAATAATATCCCATAAAGGAACTTGCAAACAAATCTCCCGAGCCGTAGAAGGTTCCTTTTTTGATAGGATAACTGTTGATGCAAAATTCATTGTTATCTTTTTTAAATGATGCGGTAGAAATAAGGTCTTTGCTGTGAACGCCCGTAATGATTGGGTTAGGGCAAATATCTGAGAGCATTTTTATGAGTGTTTCTGTGTCTTTAGAATCAAAGCTTTCATAAGGACAGTCAAAGCCTGTCATAATAATTGCCTCAGTAAGATTTGGAGAAATAATATCTGCCTTTTTACAAAGAGCACTGAGTTTTTTTGCATAATCTGTGCCAAGACCTGAGTAGAACTTGCCGTTATCTGCCATTGCAGGGTCGACAAAAACAACCGTGTTATCACCGCGGAATTCATCAATAAACTCCGAAACATAGTCTATAAGCTCCATCGAGCCGATGTAACCTACGTATATAGCATCAAACTTTATATCAAGCTTTTTCCAATGTGATGAAATTTCTTTGAACTGATGGCTTAATGAGTGAAAGGAATATTCTTTAAATTCGCCCGTGTGCGTTGAAAGTATTGCAGTTGGCAAAACAACGGTTTCAATACCTGCTGACGAAACAACAGGAAGTGCCACTGAAAGAGAACACTTTCCAAAGCACGATAAGTCCTGAATACTTACAAGACGTTTCTGCTCCATAAATTTCGCCCCCAAAGTTTAGTGTTTGTCAATTATGTCAATTATTTCCGATGGATGAGAGATTATTACATCAGCACCCGAACTTTCAAGCTCTTCGCGTCCTCTGAATCCCCACAAAACGCCTATTGTATACATTTTGCCGTTTTTACCAGTTTGCATATCGGTAGAGGTATCGCCTATGTAGAGGCACTCTTCTCTGTTAAGGTTAAGGTCTTTAAGAAGCTTTTCAAGCCCCTCGGGAGAAGGTTTAAGAGCAATGCCGTCCACACCGCCAAGGCAGTAGTCAATAAGCTCGTCCCCAAAAAGTGCATTTGAAACCTTTTTTGCAGTGATGTCAGGCTTGTTAGAGAGGATAGCTACAGTAATGCCTCTTCTTTTAAGCTCCTTAAGTAAATCAATGATTCCCTCATAAGGCTCAGTAAGATACAAAAAGTCATTATCATAAGTATTGCTGTACTCAGGAAGCACATCGTCTAACATATCGGGACTTCCGCCGCTTTCGGCAATCATTCTTTCAACAAGAACCTTTGCTCCGTTTCCGACAAGAATTTTATATCTTTCGGTATCAATAGAGGGGAGATTGAACTTGTTGAGTGCGTTGTTAGCGAAATACGCTATTGAATTTATTGTATTAACGGTAGTTCCGTCCATATCAAATATACATGCTTTAATCATTTAGGTTATCCTTTCTATCTGAGTATTTTTATTATTCTGCTCGAAAACCTTGTTGATTTGCGAGGTAGTTTATCAATGATAAAGAAAATTAAAAGTGTTATTATTATTGAGGCTATAGCGCAAATGTCGGCTACAATAATGTTGTCAGTTAATTCTTTTGAAACAAAGTAGACCGCAATACAAACAAGCAGCGGCAGTATGTAACCGATAAAAGCCAAAAGAAGAAATGATGCAGAATTCATCTGCAATTTGACAGTGTCTCCCGGTTTAGCAGACAAACCATTAACTGCCATAACAATACTTGCCGTGGGTTTGCATTCTCCACTGCAGGAAGAACAATTTTCACCGCATGACGAAGTTCGCTTTATTCTCACATGTGCAAATTTGCCTTTAATTTCAACAACTTCACCTATTTGCTCCATAAAATCACCTCGTTATCTAAAAAAATTGAGCATCTGACGGGCATTTTCTATCGCCGCATCATTTATTTTATCACCGCTTATTATACGTGCAATTTCCTCTTCACGCATTTGTTCTGACAATGTTACGATGTTTGTCTTGAAACTATCGGTGTCGGTGTTTTTCTTAAGCAGTATATGATTATCAGCTGCGGCAGCAATCATTGGAAGATGCGTTATGCTGATAAGCTGAAATTTATCTGAAAGTGAGTGCATTTTCCGTGCAATTTTTTCTGCTGCACGCCCTGAAACGCCTGAATCGATTTCATCAAAAACAATTGTGCTTGCATCATCAAAGTCGCTGAACACGGATTTAATAGCAATCATAACACGGCTGATTTCTCCGCCTGATGCAATTTTGGCAAGCGGCTTTGGCGCATCTGACGGATTTGTCGAAATCATAAGCTCTACACTGTCTATACCTTTGCTTGTAAGCTCAGTTTCAGCAAAAGCAAACTCAATTTTGCATTTTGGCATATCAAGCTGGGCTAACTCGTCGCAAAGCTTTTGAGAAAGTGCAAGTGCTTTTTCGTGACGTAGGGAAGATAGCTTAGCAGCCGTTTGCATTGCTTTATCCTTTAGCTGCTTGACCTTTTCCAACAGAGACTCTCTGTCGTCATCATAAGATTGCAGGGTGCTAAGTTTTTGGCACGCCTCATCATAAAACTCTAAAATCTCGTCAATGCTTTTGTTGTACTTGCGTTTTAATGAGTTAATAATGTCGAGCCTGTCATTTATCTCGGCAAGCTCAGACGGGTTATACTCAACAGTTGCACGGTAATTTGATACATCACGTGCAAGGTCTTCAGCCTCGTAGTAAATGTTTGCAATGCGTTCTGCAAGGGAAGATGTACTCTCATCCGTTGACGAAAGACTTTCAAGAGCGTGCTTGGCACTGTAGAGAGCATCCCTTGCTCCGCCATCGCGGTTAAGTGCCATATATGCATCCTGTGCAAGCGAGGAAAGAGTTTCTGCATTTTCAAGTATATTTCGCCTTGTGAGTAGCTCGTCCTCTTCATTTGCTGAAAGATTGGCTTTCTCTATTTCTTCTATCTGATATTTAAGATACTCAATCTCGTTTCGGCGGGCGCTTTCGTCCATAGTTATAAGATTAAGCTTTTTTTGCGCATCCTTATAATCAGAAAATTCAGCCGAGTATTTTTCCAGTAAATCTTTGCTACCGGCAAAATTATCAAGAAAATTTATATGTGATGAAATATCAAACAACTCACTGCTGTCACGCTGACCGTGCACGGCAACAAGCTTTTCGCCGACAGTTTTTAATACAGAAACATTCACAGCAGTTTGATTTATGTGGCAAACGTTTCTGCCATCGGGATAAATTTTCCTTGTAATTACAATGTTCCCGTCATCAAATGGTATGTCAAGTTCGCAGAGTGTGCTTTCTATTTTTTTATCATAAAAAAAAGCACTTACTTTTGCATAGCCTGTCCCTTCTCGTATAACTCCACGGGTGGCACGGTCTCCAAGCACCATATTGAGTGAGTTTATCAGAAGCGATTTACCAGCACTCGTTTCGCCCGTTATTACGTTGAAGCCGTTTTCGAATTCAACCGATGCTTTTTCTATCACGGCAATATTTTCTATATCTAATTGAGTGAGCATAAAATCACCCCTAAAATCAGAACATTAAATTTTTTAACTTATTACAAAAGTTTTGAGCGGCTTCTTCGCTGCGTGTAACAACAAAAATGGTATCATCGCCTGCAATAGAACCAAGATAGTCAGGATTGTGAAGTGAATCAAGCGCTGCAGCTGCACCCTGAGCCATACCTGCAAGTGTTTTTATAACAACTGTGTTAAGTGCATATTCAAGGCTAATAACACTTTTCGAGAAAATCAAGGACATATTGTTTGCATCGTTTTTCTCGCGGGTAGGTTCGTTGATTGTATAGATATACCGTCCGTTTTGGTTAAGCTGTTTCAAAAGCCTGAGTTCCTTGATATCGCGGGATATTGTTGCCTGAGTAACTTTGAAACCAAGCCCTGAAAGAACCGTGGTAAGCTCCTGCTGAGTTTCAATGTTTTGCTCGCTGATAAGTTTTAAAATTGCATCGTGGCGTTTGTTTCTCATTTTCTATCACTCCGTTAATTAAGTTTCTTTTGAAGTATATCGTAAAAGCTTAAATCCTTGTTATGTACAAGGCGTGTAAAATGCGTTGATTTTTCCGCTGTTATATAATCACCCTTTTTTAATGGAATAGACCGCTGACCGTCAATAGAAAGTTGGCAGGCCTCATCAGCCATTATATTTATTTTTTTGGGTGGAATAACTATACTTCTTGACCTCAGCATATGAGGACAGATAGGAGTAAGCAGCATTGCGTCAGCATCAGGCGAGAGCACAGGTCCGCCTGCCGCAAGCGAGTATGCAGTTGAACCTGTAGGAGTTGCTGCGATAATGCCGTCGGCACGGTATGAGCAAATTGTTTTGCCGTCAGAATACGCTGTAAAATTCATAAGCTTTGAGGAATCACCACGGCTTAAAACAGCTTCGTTCAGAGCATTGTATGTTGCGATGGCGTTATCGGAGAGCACTGTTACACTGAGCATATACCTACAGTCGAAATGAATATCGTCAGAAAGAAGAAGCTCTGCAGCATGCTCAAGATTTGTACTGTCGGCAGTGGATAGATAGCCGAGATGGCCGGTGTTAATGCCAAAAAGAACATTTTCAAATTCGGCGCATTTTTTTGCAGTGGCAATAATTGTTCCGTCGCCGCCAAGCACTGTAATAAGTTTGCATGTTTTAAAAAGTTCGCTTTCGGGAAGTGGTGTTGCCCCCGAGAGTGATGCGGCATCTTCTTTAGGACAAAAAACCTCTGCACGCCCGTCTAAAAGACTGATTAAACGGAGCGATATTTCGAGTGCATTTTCCTTTTCAAAATTTGTTATTATGGCAATTTTTTTCATAAATATCGCCCCTTTTTCAGAATAATACTTATTGTGTATAATTATACATCAAAATTTATAAATCGTCAACTAATTTATATTTTTATGGCATAGGAAATTGCGTGTTTTAATTCAGTCAAGACGCGACATGGGTGAAGCTGCACGCTTCTTTTATGGTAATATACGTACGGGAGTTCCTACCACTGTCATTGCAAAAAGAGCCTCGATATCCTCATTGTACATTCTTATGCATCCGTTTGATGCCGCAGTGCCTATAGAAGACGGATTATTTGTGCCATGTATGCCATATCCGATTGCAGAAAGCCCCAACCAGCGAGTACCATAAGGTCCGCCGGGGTCAAGCTCTTTGTTTATTATTTCAAAGTTGCCAACGGGAGTGGGGGTTTGCGGTGCTCCAGTTGCCACGATGTATTCACGGTATATTCTTCCGTTTCTGTAAACCGTAAGCCTTTTAGCCGCTATATTTATAATAATTTCAACTGGAGAGGGGACAGTGGGTATGCATATCACTCTGCCAATCACCAGATTATTTGGGTTAAGAGTCTGATTTACCGAAAGAAGTTCTCTTATCGAAATATTAAAAGCATTTGCTATACTTGAAAGAGTATCGCCCCGCTGTATTACATAGAAATTTCCCGACGCACATTCAGGTAATTCTCTTTCGCCCTGAGATATGCAAATTCTTTGCCCGACTGTAAGGTTATATGGGTCAAGTTCAGGATTATCAAGTAAAATCGACTCCACTGTTGTTGAAAAGCGCCGAGCTATACTTCCAAGAGTATCTCCGGGATTTATATTATAGGGAAGACTTCCCAAAGGACAAATTACGGGTTGATCCGTTGCCGATATAACGCATATCGTTTCTCCAACCGGGAGATTTAAAGGATTAAGCCCCGGGTTAAGCCTTAAAATCTTTTCGGGGTCTGTGCCAAATATATCAGCTATAGATGAAAGCGTATCTCCTTCTTCTATTGTGTAGAATCTACCGCAGGACATCATATAAACTTCACCTCCGTACCTATTGGCGTGCGATTAAAGATTATATCCATATCTTCATCTGATACTATAACACTGTTTTTGCTGCAGCATGAGCCTGCAGAACAGATTGCTCTTCCCGGAA
>JAZRPN010000089.1:0-7962 GCA_045649225.1 Clostridia bacterium
GCTATCTTGTTGTTGTCTGAATTTATATCAGCGTCAAGAATTTCACTTTTACTGAGGTCCCATTTAAATATTGCCTCACCCACTTTGTTAAAAACCAGGATCTCACTGCTGTACCCCTCTTTTTCGGTAACAACAAGCGTATAACCGTTACGGTTTATCTTGCTTTTAATTATTCTGTTTTCAGTCTTTATGCTGTAGTATTCGCTCTCTTTTTTACATACAGTTAATTCTTTAGCATCCTTACTGTAATAAACTACAAAATCTCCCTCTGAGTTTATAACAGGCTGAGAAATGGCAATCTCTGTATCTTTACTCTCCCCGTTTTTATCCACAACAGAATACGAGTTTGTGGTTAAAAAAGCAACCTTATCGTCAACACGGCATATATCTCCGCTTAAGTAACCTTCCATTGAAGCATCATTTTCTTTTGATATTGCAGAGCTTTCGTTATTAAAAAGTTTTGAAAGTCCTCTGTCTCTGTTTTGATAGTAAATGATTACAAAAAGGCAAATAACAATAAGTATCGATGCAGCATTTTTAAGTATACTTAATATCTTTTGTTTATTCATACCTTACCTCCACTAATGCCAGTCCCTGCGGCGGAGCCGTTATCCCCATAAGACGACGGTCATTTTTTTTCATAAGCTCGGCAATTTCCTCACTTTTAAGCTTTCCGTTGCCGACATAAACAAGCGTTCCCACAATAATCCGCACCATATTGTATAAAAATCCGTCAGCCTCTGCACGCACGGTTAATACATCCCCGTCTTTTTTCACGCTGAGGTGCATCAGGTTTCTCACTGTTGTTTTCGCACTTGACCCTGCAGCGCAAAATGGTGCAAAATCGTGTTTTCCCTGAATTATTTCCGCTGCTTTGCACATTTGTTCATAATCAAGAGAAATAGGATAATGCCACATATAATTCTTCTGTAGCGGGTCCGCAATTTCTCTGTTGAGTATTTTATATTCATAAGCCTTGCGAACTGTATGAAACCTTGCATTGAATTCGCTTGATACTTCCTCGCACGCATACGCACGGATATCCTCAGGAAGATGCGTATTTACTACAATCGGGATTTTATCCGTAGGGATAGTCGTTTCACCCTTGAAGTTACACACATATATCTTTGCGTGTACACCTGCATCCGTTCTTGAACAGCCCGTTACAACTATTTCCTTTGAAAAAATTTCACTAAGGGCATTTTCCAAAACTTCCTGAACCGTTATTCCGTTTTTCTGGCGCTGCCATCCATGGTACGCCGTCCCGTCATAAGCAAGCGTGAGCTTGTAGTTCATTTACTGCACAACCTTTATAATAATCATAGCCACACAAAGTACAATCACCGCCAGAAGCGAGTAAAAATCGTACTTAGTAAATCTGTATTCACGAAATCTGGTGCGTTCCCCGTCGCAACTGTAGCAACGGCATTCCATAGCTACTGCAAGCTCGTCGGCACGCCTGAACGCACTGATAAACAGCGGTATAAGTATCGGAACCATTGCCTTTACACGGGCAATTATATTCCCGCTTTCAAAATCGGCACCTCGTGATATCTGCGCCTTCATAATCTTGTCAATTTCGTCCATAAGTGTTGGTATAAACCTTAGCGCAATACTCATCATCATAGAAAAAACTGCTACGGGAACACCTATTTTTTTGAGCGGGGACAAAAGAATTTCAATCCCGCCAGTAAGAACAGTAGGTGTTGTTGTAAGCGTAAGAAGCGACGTTCCTATTATAAGCAGAATAACTCTTACAACCATTTTGATTGCAAGATAAACGCCCTCCATAGTTATCTTTAAGAACCCCAAAGAAGCCACCACATTCTCCCCCGGAGTCATAAACAAATTCAAAAGAGCCGTAAAAGCAATAAGCACAACAATCGGTTTAATACCACGCAAAATAAACCTGAACGGAATTTTTGATACTTTAATCACAAATGCCGTAAATGCGATAATTGCGCCATACATAATGGGTCCGTCAATCATAAACAGGATTACCATATAAAGAATGGTCCACAAAATTTTTGTACGGGCATCCATCTTATGAATAACTGAGTTTGAATTGTAATACTGACCAATTGTAATATCTCTGAGCATTACTTATTCACCCCCAGATATTTAACTATTTCACTGCACGCCTCGTCAACAGTAAATATGTCCTTGTTAAGATTCATTCCGCCTTTTCTTAAAAGATGGATAATACGCGTAATTTCAGGAACATCAAGACCGCACTTTTTAAGCAATGCATAATTTGAAAAAACTTCTTTTACAGGAGCATCCTCAGCCTTTGTTCCATGGTCAAGCAAAATGACTCTATCAACATTTTCTGCAAGGTCTTCCATACTGTGCGATATAAGAATAACCGCAGTATTACTCTGCTTGCGTATCTGTCTGAGTTCAGAAAACAGCCTGTCCCTGCCACGAGGATCGAGACCTGCTGCAGGCTCATCAAGAATAAGTACCGAAGGCTTGGTTGCAAGCACGCCTGCAATTGCAACACGCCTTTTCTGCCCGCCTGAAAGTTCAAACGGTGATTTATCAAAAAGGCTTTCATCAAGATGCACAAGAGCGGCACTTTCACGCACGCACCTGTCTATTTCATCCTGGGAAAGTTTTCTTGTTCTGGGGCCAAAAGCAATGTCTTTATAAACAGTTTCTTCAAAAAGCTGGTGCTCCGGATACTGAAAAACAATGCCCACTCTTTTTCTGAGCATCTTAGATGCCTCTTTATAATCCTTACAAGGAGTCCCGTCTATAATAACAGTACCCGCTGCCGGCAAAATAAGGCCTGCAAGAATCTGAGCAATAGTTGTTTTACCGCTTCCTGTATGCCCCGCTATTCCAATAAACTCTCCATCACTTATCGACAAACTGATATCAGTAACGGCAGGATTTGTTTCAGGCCCGTTTGATTTATATAAATATGATATGTTCTTGAGTTCAATCATTTTTTATTCCTTCTGCCATTTTTAGAATTTCCTCAGCACATTCTTCAGGTGTGAGGGCATTTCCCCTGATGTTTAGGCCAGACTCTTTAAGCCTATGGCTGAGAGCTGTCGATTGAGGAACACCAAGTCCCAATTCATTTAGCTTTTTTTCATCTTCAAACACTTTGTCAGGGGTTGAATCCATCACAACAGTGCCTTTGTTCATAATGACAACACGGTCTGCCTTAACCGCTTCATCCATATAATGAGTAATCAGAACTATAGTAATATTTTTCTCCCTGTTAAGCTTAATAATAGTGTTAAGAACTTCTTTTCTTCCCACGGGGTCAAGCATTGCTGTGGGTTCGTCAAGCACAATGCACTTTGGCTGCATTGCAAGAATTCCAGCAATGGCAACACGTTGTTTTTGTCCGCCTGAAAGAAGATGCGGTGCATGGTTTTTAAATTCATACATATCAACCGCTTTAAGCGCACTTTCAACACGCTCGCACATTTCATTGTGCTCCACACCTATGTTTTCAAGGCCAAAAGCAACATCTTCCTCAACTATGGTTGCAACAATCTGGTTGTCAGGATTTTGAAAAACCATACCTGCATTTTTTCTCAGTTCAAAGATACTTTTCTTTTCCTTCGTGTCTGTTCCACACACATACACACTTCCCCCGCAAGGCAGAAGTATAGCATTAAGGTGCTTTGCAAAGGTACTTTTTCCGCTGCCATTATGACCTATAATTGCAGTAAAGCTACCCTCTTCAATATTAAGATTGATATTGTCAAGTATAAGATGTGAGCTTGTCTCATCATATTTAAAGGACAAGTTCTTAGCTTCAATTATGTTCATTAAATATCCCTTTTATCTTTCCCATCTACCCGTTGCACCGCAAGGAAGCACGGTAGACGAAGCCGTAATATTAAGACCGATTTCGCTTGCCTCTACGTTTCCCTCAGGCAAACAAAGCTTCATAAGATTGGTAAGCACTGTTGGCGATAGTCCTGTAGTGTATGAATTTATTATGAAAAACAGTGGCTCATCACTTAAAAGCTTTGCTGTTTTCCGAACAAACTCACAAATTGACTCCTCTATTTTCCAAACCTCTCCACCCGGTCCACGTCCGTAAGATGGCGGATCCATAAGTATTGCATCGTACTTATTTCCTCGGCGGATTTCACGCTCGACAAACTTCATGCAGTCGTCAACAAGATATCTTATGGGCGCAGATTCAAGCCCGCTTGAGCGTGCGTTTTCCTTTGCCCACTGCACCATACCCTTGGATGCATCAACGTGCGTAACTGCCGCACCTGCCTTGGCACATGCAACCGTTGCACCGCCGGTATAAGCAAAAAGATTAAGAACTTTAATGCTTCTTCCTGCATTTTTTATTTTGCCGGACATATAGTCCCAGTTAACAGCTTGTTCAGGGAAAAGCCCGGTGTGCTTAAATCCCATTGGCATAATATTGAAGGTCAAATCCTTATATTTAACCTGCCACTTTTCGGGAATAGCATTTTTATATTCCCACTTACCGCCGCCACTGTTTGAGCGATGGTATCTTGCATCGGCACGGGACCATTTTTCAGGAGCAGATTTAACGTCCCATATAACCTGAGGGTCAGGTCTGCAAAGGATAACGTTTCCCCATCTTTCAAGCTTTTCACCGCTAGATGTGTCAATGCATTCGTAATCTTTCCAGTCGTTTGCTATCCACATAATTATTCCTCGTAATCAGATAAATCGTACTTGTCAGAGAATATAAATCCAACAAGGTCAGGTCCACCATGGCAACCGATAACTGCGCCAACGGCACACTTTTTCAGGTTGATATTCTCAAAATTCTTTTCAAATTCCTTTTTTAATTCCTCACATTTTTCAGGCTGAGCAGTATCCACAAGTATAACTGTTTTACCTTCAAAATCACACCCATCGTCGATAGCATTATCTATAAGCTTTTTCAAAATACGCTTGCTTCCACGAATTTTATCCTTCTGAACAACCATGCCACCGGATACAGAAAGAATGGGCTTGATGTCAAGCATATTCGCAATAACAAGTGTTGCCGCATTTATTCTGCCGCCTTTTTTAAGATGCTCAAGGTCTCCAACAAGGAAGTAAGGACGCATCGATGCGATAAAATCCTTTATAAACTCTGCAGTTTCTTCCTTTGTTTTTCCCTCTTGCTGCATTTTCGCCGCTTTAATAACGCCCGCACCAATCATAGCAGAAAAGCCCTGTGAATCTACAACAGTGATACTTCCGCCACGCTCATCCATAACCTCATTTGCGGACATAACTGCGTTGTTATACATTCCGCTGGCGTTAGATGAGATTGTAACCACAAGCAAATCATCACAGCCGTTATCATATTCCTCGTTAAACACATCCAAAAACTGTACCGGCGTAACCTGAGTTGTTTTTGGAATAGTTTCATTAGCGCTGAGTCTTTCGTAAAACTCGGGGAGCTGCATGTCAATCCCCTCGCGGTAATATGTTTCTCCGTCGAATGTAAAGGAAATCGGAATTACCCTTATTCCAAGCTTTTCAGCTGTTTCCCTTTTGATATCACAGCTGCTGTCAACAATAATCTTAAAATTTGCCATATTAACTACATCTCCTTTTTCTCTGTATTATTATCTATTGTTACCCTTGAACGCACCATATCCTGCTGAGCCTTGAGAAGAGAATTATAAACGCCATCCTTTTCCTCAAGCATTTTATGGGTTCCCTCTTCAATAATTCTGCCTTCATCAAGAACAAGAAGTCTGTCAGCATTCTTTAGTGTTGAAAGTCTGTGTGCTATAGCAAACACAGTTTTTCCATCAGTAACATTTTTCAGTGCCTTTTGAATTTCCATCTCTGTTTCGGTGTCTACCGACGCAGTTGCCTCATCAAGGATTATAACGCTTGGATTTGCGGCAATTGCTCTTGCGATTGAAATTCGCTGACGTTCACCACCTGAAAGGCGGTGTCCCTTCTCTCCTACATAGGTATTGTACCCATCAGGCAGATTAACTATAAACCCGTGTGCACACGCTTTTTTTGCGGCAAGGATGCATTCCTCCTCGCTTGCATTTGGAGCAGCATACCTTATATTATCCAAAATGCTTCCGCTGAAAAGATAATTTTCCTGAAGAACTACGCCCAAAACACTTTTGTAGCTTGTGTCATCATAATTATCAAGCGGAGTACCATCAAGTGAAATCTCTCCGTTATCAACGCCGTAAAGCTTCATGATAAGGTTTATCACTGTGCTCTTACCTGCACCGCTGTGCCCTACAAGGCCTATCATTTCGCCGTTTTTAATATGATTGTTTATATTGCGCAAAACTTTTTTATAGCTCTTATACCCAAAAGAAACATTTTTAAAGTCGTAATTACCTTTAATGTTTTCTGCTATAACAGTTTCCTTTTGCGGGGCTTCCAAAATATCAAGAACCTCAAAAACTCGCTGCGAGCTTGCTACCGCCATTGTAAGATGTCTCGGCACCATACTGAACCACTCAAGCTTACCGTAAAGATAACTTCCGTAAGACGAAAACTGTATCAGTTCACCAAGTGACAGCTCACCACCGAGAACCTTACTTCCCCCATATAAAAGTACAAAATAGCTGCCAAAGCTCATAATGAACTTTATAATCGGGAAAATAGTGTAAACATATTTTTCGTTACGGCAGGTAAGATCACGAACTGTTTCTGCCGTTTGCTTAAATCTGTTTGTTTCGTCATTTTCACGTCCAAAGACCTTAACCACATTTATGCCGTTTAAAACATCTGTGAGCCTGCTTGTAAGCCTATCCATAACACGCCACTGTTTACGGTAGCGCCTGTGGATGCTGTACCTTATCTTGTAAATCAAATATACGGAAGGCGGAATTGGGATAAAAATCAAAAGCGACATAACCGCATCCATAGAAAAGGTTATAATTGCGATAGCAACAAGCATTATTGCCTCACCTATTGCCATAATTGCAATATCCTGAATAAAGCTTTGAATTCGTTGCGTATCATTGTTAATTCGCTGCATCAGGTCTCCAGCTTTTTTCTCTTCAATATAGCCAAGCGGCAGTCTCTGTAGCTTAGCGTAAATATCTGCACGCAAATTCCTAACCAGCATATTGCTTGCCTTTGACGATGCAATGTCTCTCAAAACGTTTATTATATATGTTCCTATTCCGAGCAAAAGCATAAGCCCTGTAAGATACAAAAGATTTTGCAAGGTAGCATTTTCTGCTGTAAACACGTCATTTACAAGGTTTTTCTTCAAATACGGAGTAAGAATATTTATCGCACTGTTGATAAGGAAAATAATAACTAAAAATACATATAACGGCTTGCATGAATCTGAAAGCTTCCAAAGCCTTTTTACCACGCCCATCTTATCGGTACAGTGTCTGCAGATTTTTGTTCCTCGTATAAAAGCACCGCCACATTTTGGGCAAACCTTTTCGTCGTCTGTGTTAAGCTTAAAACTATCGTCAAAAGCTCCTGCAATAAGGTCGTTTACGGCCTCACTCACAGCATTAAAGCGCTCGATATAGCGCATCGAAAACCTTATAAGCATTTGCCTGCCACTATCGGTAAAAGCCTCAAGTACGCCGCACCCGATGTACTCTCCGCAACAAACACGTTTTACATTTTCGAGTTTTAAAACTAAGCTCAGCTTCCCATTTTCAAAAATTCCAATGCTTTTGTCTGTTACAACAAATACACCATCGGTAAACTTATCGGATGACAAATCATACTCACATTTAAGAAGTACTCTTTCACCCTCAAAAATGCAGTGTATCTGCTTATCATATTCAGTTGTTAATACACTGCTTTGCATTTTAATTCTCCTTATTATTAAATCCAGATTTCGAGTGTTTGCATTGTTTTATCGCCCAGTTTTTTGATGTCGGCAAAAAAGTATCGATTGCCGTACACATCTATCAAAATTACACTGTTTTCGCTGAGTCTTATAAGGTTTGACGCCATATCCTCAACAGTAAACTCACGCTCTCCCGCCGTTGTGTCAAC
>JAZRPN010000090.1:0-3614 GCA_045649225.1 Clostridia bacterium
CGAAAACGGCCCGAATTTGATAAATGCGCCCATCAGCTGCAAAATCAGCACCAGTGCGGAGATGATTGCACACATTACAATCTCCAGCGTTTTACCTTTTGTGTTCATTAAAAAAACTCCTTCCGTGTTGCGAATGCAACACACGGCTGCCATTCTTGACACCATTGAATAATTTCAACAGTCTAAAAGATACAGCGCCGCATAATATATTTTAAACCGCTTGCGGTTTAATGCTGAGTGTTTTTCTTATATATAATATACAAACCCTTTAAAATAAGGTTTTCGTCCATTATTATGTTGTGGTTGCAGTGGGGAATAATCATCCCTGAAAGACCGCCCGTTGCAACAAGTGTGGCTGAAGTTTTGATTTCATCCAGAATTCTGTCAACCATGCCGTCAATAAGCGAAGCATTACCGTAAATGATGCCCGAACGCATACATTCCTCGGTGTTTTTTGCTATAACCTTTTGCGGTGCGTCAAGCCCGATGTGGGGAAGCTGTGCGGCAGTTCCTGCGAGTGCTTTAAGCGAAATCTCAACACCCGGAATTATCGAAACACCCCTGAAAGCGGCATTTTCATCAACAACCATCATCTTGGTTGCAGTGCCCATATCGGTTATAAGCACGGGGGGCTTATAAAGGTTGTAGCCCGCAACACAGGCACAGATAAGGTCTGCACCAACCTCAGCAGGATTGTCTACAAGAAGATTTATCCCCGTCTTAATCCCGGGGCCTACAACAAGTGCCTTTATGCCATAGACAATATCAACTGCTTTTTTTAAGCTGTGTGTAAGCTGAGGCACAACGGAGGAGATTATCGCACCGCTGACACTTTTTTTGTCAATGTCCTTCAAAACCATAATCTCGCGAATCTTCACGGCGTATTCAAATTCAGTTTTTCTCGTGTCGGTAGACATTCTTGCTATAAAGCTAAGCTTATCATCTATAAAACCGCCAAGTACGATATTGGTGTTTCCTATGTCAACTGTTAAAACCATTTTTCATACGCCTCCTATGTGTGATATACTAACATAAAACCAAAAAAAAGTCAAATACTTACGTTTTATCAACATAATAACCAAAAAAATTAAAATAAATTTAAGAAATTTGTGCAAAATGACCAAAAACAAGATAAAAGATTGTGCAATCTACGGCTATATATTTTCTGGAATTTGTAGTAAAATTATATCATAGTCTAATGACTACGGTTTTGATAACCGAAATATAAGAACGGAGGACAGAGGATATGAATGTATTTAGTGGTGAAGGAATAAGAAATATAGTAGTGCTCGGGCACGGCGGTGCAGGTAAGACATCGCTTATCGAGGCAATTCTACATAAAGCAGGAGCATCAGACAGATTTGGTAAGATTTCTGACGGTACAACAGTAAGTGACTACGATGCGGAAGAAGTGAAGAGAAAGATATCGGTTAATCTTTCAATGGCTCCTTGCGTATGGCATACTCCTAAAATTCCCGATTCAAAGATTAACCTCATCGACACTCCCGGTTACTTTGACTTTGTGGGCGAAGCTATGGCCGGTATCCGTGCGGCTGAAAGTGCTCTCATTGTTATCAATGCGAAAAGCGGCGTTAAGGTAGGTACCGAAAACGCGTGGAAATATGCGACAGAGCGTGGTATGGCACGTATGATGTTCATCAACTGCATGGATGATGAAACTGCGGACTTTGATAAAGTTGTAGCGCAAATTCACGAAAAATTCGGTGCAAGCGCAGCTGTTTTCAGAATCCCGATTAAGGAAGGCAAGGACCTTGCAGGTTATGTTAACATCGTAAGCGGTAAGGCATACAAGGTTGAAAACGATGTTGAAACCGAAATCCCGATTCCCGAAAACATGAAGGCGTCTTACGATAAGTATCACGATGCACTCGTTGAGGCTGTTGCCCTTACAAGCGACGAGCTTCTTGAAAGATATTTTGCAGGCGATACAATCACTGACGATGAGATGCGTGCAGTGTTAAAGGGCAGTGTTAAGCAGGGTCAGGTTGTTCCCGTTTATGGTGGTTACTGCATAGGCAAGACATTTGCGGTTCGTTCGCTTATGGACGCAATGCTCAAATATCTTCCTTCTCCCGTTGAGGCTGAAAAGGCAGATGAATCAGCTCCGCTCAGTGCAGTTGTATTTAAAACTCTTGCAGACTCTTACGGAAAGATTTCTCTCATCCGTGTTTATGGCGGCGTGCTTAAAGCAGATTCAACAGTTTACAATGTAAATAAGGGCGAAAACGAAAGAATCGGTAAACTCTATGTTCTTCGTGGCAAAAAGCAGATTGAAGTACCCGAGCTTCGTGCAGGCGACATTGGTGCGGCTACAAAGCTGGGCGTAACTCTTACAGGCGATACTCTTGCGAAGCAGGGTGCAGAAGAACTTGAAGGAATCGAGTTCCCCAATCCCGCTATAACAATGGCTATTGTTCCTCAGGCAAAGGGCGACGAAGAAAAGATCAGCTCAGGTCTTTCCAAGCTCCGTGAGGAAGATCCCACATTCAAGGTTAAAAACAACAAAGAAACAAAGGAACTTACAATCTCCGGCACGGGAGAGCTTCACCTTGATGTTATCACAAGCAAACTCAAGGAAAAATTCGGCGTAGGCGTAGAACTTAAAGTTCCTAAGATTGCATATCGCGAAACTATCCGTAAGAACGTTAAGGTTCAGGGCAGACACAAAAAACAGTCAGGCGGTCATGGTCAGTTCGGCGATGTATGGATTGAATTTTCACGCCACGAAGGAACAGAACTCATTTTCGAAGAACAGATTGTCGGCGGTGCAGTTCCCAAGAACTACTTCCCTGCAGTTGAAAAGGGCCTTCAGGAATCTATCGTGAAGGGTGTCCTCGCAGGCTACCCCGTAGTTGGGCTTAAGGCAGTTTTGGTGGACGGTTCTTACCACCCTGTTGACTCTTCCGAAATGGCATTCAAGGTTGCCGCAGGCATCGCTTACAAGGATGGACTTACACAGGCAAACCCCGTTCTTCTTGAGCCTATCGGGCATCTCGAAGTTACAATGCCTGAGGACCTTATGGGCGACATCATCGGCGACATCAATAAGCGCCGTGGCAGAATTCTCGGTATGAATCCCATTGGCGACGGGCTTGGCGAAGTTGTTGCAGAAGTTCCCGAAGCAGAAATGTGCAAGTATGCAACAGACCTTCGCAGTATGACTCGTGCAAGAGGTAAATTCACTTTCGCATTTGAAAGATATGAAGAAGTTCCCGACGCAATTGCGCAGAAGGTAATAGCAGAGGCAGCTAAAGAGTAAAAATAACATATTCAAGACGGATTTGCACAAAACGGCAAATCCGTCTTTGTTTGCTGTATAGAAAATTTTGTTTTTGCTTTCAAAAGGCACAAAACTTGCTAAGGAGCAAAACCAATGCCATTTTGAACGCCAAAATGGCGAGCCGTAAACGCCAGCCATTCGCCACGCGCCAGTGAGAGGGCGCTACCTCATGGGGCGTTCTGGCATACGAAATAGGTTGCCGTTCGCAATCGCTCACGGTCTATTTCGCAAAATCGTCGGGGAAATTGAAACGGGCAATTTTTACCCAAGTCAGCAAAACAAATTTACAAACCGAAAGTTTGTACTACAAGTT
>JAZRPN010000091.1:0-1965 GCA_045649225.1 Clostridia bacterium
TCCTGTGCCTGATAATTACTATATTTTTTTAAGAATAAATAGCCGCCATTTTTTTCATTTTACTCAAACAGTTGCACCTCGGTGGGCCTGATGGTGAGCTCGGAGCCAGCCTTCGTTATTTAAGCCAGCGTTTTTCAATGCCTAACGAAATTTGTAAGGCAACACTAAATGACATCGGCAGTGAAGAACTTGCGCATCTCGAGATGATAGGCACCATGGTGTATCAGCTTACCAGAAACCTTACAGAAGACCAGATTAAAGAATCGGGCTTTGATAAGTATTTCGTAGACCATTCAACAGCTGTTTACCCTGCATCAGCTGCCGGCGTACCTTTTAAGGCGGCTTATATTCAGTCAAAAGGCGATGTTATTGCTGACCTTACGGAAGATCTTGCAGCAGAACAAAAGACAAGAGCAACGTACGACAATATTTTAAGGCTCGCAGATGACCCCGATGTTATCGAGCCTATAAAGTTCCTTCGTGCTCGTGAGATTGTGCATTTCCAGCGTTTTGGAGAAGCACTCAGAACAGTTCAGGATATGGCAGACAGAAAATACTATCCAACTAAATTAAGATAATGATAAACCCCGCCAAAAGATTGGCGGGGTTTATTATTGACAATTATACGTAAAATCGGTATAATAAGTGCTTGGAAATGTATTTATAGGAGATTAAACAATGAGTATACTTAATGCAGAAAATATAACGCACGGATTTGGCGGACGTCAGATACTTGAGGATGCAAGCTTTCGTTTGCTCAAGGGTGAACACATCGGTCTTATCGGGGCAAACGGTGAGGGCAAATCCACTTTTCTTAAGATAATTACGGGTGAGATACATCCTGATAACGGAAGTGTTGAGTGGTGCCGCCGTATTACATACGGATACCTTGACCAGTATTCATCGCTTGAAAAGGGCAAAACGATTATGGATGTTCTTCGTGATGCTTTTTCGCACCTTAATGATCTTGAAGCTGAAATGCTTGAACTCTACAACAAAATGGCTGATGCAGACGGCGATGAGCTTTCGCAGATGATGGAGGATGTAGGGGAGATTCAGGAAATTTTGGAGTCCTCGGGATATTACACAATAGATTCAAAAATTTCAGAATATGCAAACGGCCTCGGTCTTGGGGAAATCGGTCTTGATAAGGATGTTTCAGAGCTTAGCGGAGGTCAAAGGTCAAAGGTGCTTTTAACAAAGGTACTCCTTGAAAATCCGATGATTCTTATTCTGGACGAGCCTACAAACTTTCTCGATGAAAACCACATAAACTGGCTTACCGACTTTTTGCAGAATTACGAAAATGCATTTATTCTCGTATCGCACGATATGCCGTTTCTTACCAAGGTTACAAATGTAATATATCATCTTGAAAACAGTACCCTCACACGTTACAAAGGTACTTACGAGGACTTTTTAAGGATGTATGACATAAAAAAACAGCAGATAGAGCAGGCATATAAAAAACAACAGAAAAAGATTGCCGATCTTGAGGACTTTGTTGCCAGAAACAAGGCAAGAGCGGCAACCGCAACGCTTGCACGCTCAAGACAAAAAGAGCTTGATAAGATGGAAAGAATAACCATTGCACCCGAAAAGATCAAGCCAACATTTAATTTCCGTACAGACCGTGCACCCGGAAGAGTTGTTATTTCGGCAGAGGATTTGATTATCGGCTACGATTCACCCCTGACAAAAAAGGTTAATATTAAAATCGAAAGAAACAAAAAGATTGCAATTAAAGGTGTTAACGGACTCGGTAAATCAACGCTTTTAAAGACTCTTCTTAATATAATTCCTCCAATTGAGGGTAAAATCGAACACGACCAGTTTATAAATGTCGGATATTTTGAGCAGGAGGAAGTTTCTTCCGACAAAACTGCATTAGAGGAGTTCTGGGATGAATTTCCGTCGCTCACAAATGCGGAGGCGAGAGCAGCCCTTGCAAAATGTGGATTAACT
>JAZRPN010000092.1:0-6121 GCA_045649225.1 Clostridia bacterium
AGCCTCTGAGAGTTGTTTTTGGTTACAATCGTGCTGATACTGACCAACGCCTATTGAACGGGGGTCAATCTTAACAAGCTCGGAAAGCGGGTCCTGAAGCCTGCGCGCGATTGAAACTGCGCTCCTTAATGAAACATCGTAATCAGGGAATTCTTCTGCACCGAGCTTGCTTGCACTGTAGACAGAAGCTCCCGCCTCGGAAACCACCATATATTTAACAGGGTAGGAAATCTCCCCTAAAAGCTCTGAAATAAACTTTTCGCTTTCGCCCGTTGCAGTACCATTGCCGATGGACACAAGCGTAACGCCGTTACGCTCAATCATTGCTTTGACCTGCTTTTTGGCCTTTTCTTTATCGTGATGCTCAAGAGTAAAGTAGCCAACGCCTGTTTCAAGCACCTTTCCCGTGCTATCTACTACGGCAAGCTTGCAACCTGTTCTGTAGCCGGGGTCAACGCCAAGCACGATATGTCCCTTAACGGGCGGAACAAGAAGCAAATTCTTTAAATTCACGCTGAAAAGACCTATTGCCGAGGTCTGAGCACGCTCAGTAAGTACGCCACGGATTTCGTTTTCTATAGATGGGGCGATAAGTCGCTTGTAAGAATCTTCAACCGCATCTTCCAGAAGACTGATAAGCTGAGTGTTATTTCCAGTTACAACCTGCTTTCTCAGATAATCCGTAATAAGCTGAGGCTCAATCTCTATTTTAACGGAGAGAGCATCCTCCTTTTCACCACGGTCCATTGCAAGAATGCGGTGGTCGGCAGTGCTTTTTACGGGTTCTGAAAACTCAAAATACATTTTGTATACATCTTCAGGCTTTTTACCCTCACGACTGGTAATTATGCCGTTTTGGTAAGTGAGAGAACGAATCCTTTTTCTGAAATCTGCATTGTCGCTTATTTCCTCGGCGATGATGTCTTTTGCGCCTGCAATTGCATCCTCGGCAGACAAAACGCCCTTTTCCTCATCAATGTATTTTGCCGCCTCGTCATAAATATCACCCGAAAATTCGCCCGAAAGGATAATTTCGGCAATCGGCTCAAGCCCTTTTTCACGGGCAACTGAGGCACGTGTTTTTCTCTTGGGGCGGTACGGACGATAGATATCCTCGATTTCCGTAAGCGTCTGTGCATTTTTTACTGCCTCGGTTATTTCGTCGGTAAGCTTGCCTTGCTCGTCAATAAGGCGGATAACCTCCTCGCGCCTTGCCTCGAGCGCTCTCAGGGCTTCAAGCCTTGACGAAATCGAGCGTATGAGCTGGTCGTCCATATTGCCCGTCATTTCCTTGCGGTATCTTGCAATAAAGGGGACAGTATTGCCCTCGTCAAGCATATTTATCACGTTCTGCGTGTTTTTTTCAGATGTGCTAAACTCAGCACAAAGCTTTTTTAATATATCCATCATAAACCTGCCTTAATTATTTTCAATTACGGAGTAAAGAGAGGAAGCGTCAGCCTTGAGGGTGTGTTCGCGAATATCCTCCACTTTTAATTTTATTATTCTTTCGCCAAAGCGGATTTCGATAATATCACCGCATTTTACCTCGGCACTTGCCTTGCAAATCTTTCCGTTAAGGCTTACCCTGCCATTATCGCACGCCTCATTGGCAACTGTACGACGCTTGATTATGCGCGATACCTTTAAAAACTTATCTATTCTCATTTGTTTTCTCCCTGGTTATAAAATGCGTAAAAGCCCTCGTACGCCATATAAACATCAAGCTTTGAAACAACCTCGAACGGTGCGTGCATACTGAGTACGGGAACACCGCAGTCGATGGTGTCAACGCCTAAGTTTGCCATATACTGAGCGATTGTTCCGCCACCGCCCATATCAATTTTTCCAAGCTCGGCAGTGTGCCATAAAACGCCATTGTCGTTAAATAGCTTGCGAACCTTGTAAACAAGCTCTGCCGAAGCATCACTCGAGTCGTACTTTCCTCTTGCACCCGTATATTTGCAGATTGAAAGACCGTAACCCACTCTTGCGCAGTTACGTTTTTCGTAAACGTTTGCAAAGTTGGGGTCAAAAGCAGCATTAACATCTGCACTCAGGCAAACACTGTTATCAAGCGTGCGAAGAAGATTAAGGTTCGAACTGCCCTCGCCCGTCTTTTCAAGAATTTCCGAAACAATAAGCTGCATAAACTTGCTCTTTGCACCGGTGTTACCCATACTGCCGATTTCTTCCTTATCTGTAAGAAGGCACAATGCAGTTTTCCTGCAGTTTTCTGAATTGAAAATGGCAAGAAGACTTGGGTACGCACATACCTTGTCATCGTGTGCGTAAGCACCGATGAGTGAACGGTCAAAGCCAACATCCTTTGCTCTTGCAGCAGGAACAGCCTCAAGCTCGGCACTGATAAAATCCTCTTCACAGATGCCATACTTTTCGTTAAGGAGTTTTAAAATGCCTGCCTTAACTCCATCCTTTTCTGTATCCTTAAGTGGCATAGATCCGATAAGAATATTAAGATCCTCGCCCTCAATTATGCTGGAGGGCTCCTTTTTCATCTGCTCACGTGCAAGGTGGGGAAGAAGGTCAGTTATAACAAAAGTAATATCATCCTGCTCCTCGCCGATACACACCTTTACCTTTTCGCCATTTTCCTTTATAACAACACCGTGAAGTGCAAGCGGAACTGCAGTCCACTGATACTTTTTAATTCCGCCATAATAATGCGTTTTAAAGAAAGCAAGCTCGCCGTCCTCGTAAAGCGGATTTTGCTTTAAATCAAGTCGTGGAGCATCAACGTGCGAGCCCACGATGTTTATTCCCGAGCTTACCTTTTCTTCGCCGATAATCGCAAAAACTGCACTTTTATCACGGTTTATGGCGTAAACCTTGTCGCCCGCCTTAAGGGTAGAAAAGCTTTCAAGAGGCTTAAAACCACTCTCCACAGCAAGCCTTACAGCCTCGTCGATACATTCACGCTCTGTTTTTGCGGTGTTAAGGTAATTTTTATACCCCTCGCAAAAGTTAAACACTACTTCTTTATCTTCAATTTTGTTCCATCCGTTTTCAAGCTTGTATTCCATAACTAAACTTCCTTTCAATAAAACTTATATTCTGCAATTATAGATTCAAGAGCGCTCCAACCGCTCATCCTGCCTTGTTTGATTGCTCCGTCGCCCTCCCGGCACAGAGAAATGAGCCTCTCTATATTTTCTACCTTGAGTTTTTCAGCCTTGCGAACGCTCTTTTCTGCAATAAAACCGCCACCAAGCTCCTTTGCCGCCTGAGGGAGCGTAAGACCACTTAAAAGATACGCCTTAGCCTTATAAATAGATATCAGCTGCGACGAAAGTACAGAGATAATTGCGGCAGGCTCCTGCCTTAAATTACGGAGCTTGTAGAGTATGTTATAGCAAAGCTCTCGCTTGCCGTCGAAAATTGCGTCAATAAAATTAAAAACATTTTCCTCTGCAGGCTTTACGATTACTGAATCAATGTCCTCACGTGTGATGGTATCACCTTTTGCAAATGCAATGATTTTCCCAAGCTCTGTTTTTATGGACTGCATTTTTCTGCCAAGCGAGGTTGCAAGGTAAGACGCATTTTTTGCATCTATGTTCTTTCCGCTTGCATTTGCATTTTTTATAATCCACGCCCGCAGTTGAGCCTCGCTCCTGAGCGCAAAATCAACAACAGTGCCGTGGGTTTCGATAACCTTTCTCAGTCCTGTGCTCTTTTTGCCCTTTTCAAGCGCTGAATCCCAAACGATAACACAGTTAAAAGGTGCAATCGATGAAAAAACCTCTTCCCACACAGCCTTGTTTTTGATGTTTCCGAAAAGGTTACATCTTCTGAAAACCAAAAGCTTTCGCTCGCTCATAACGGGCAGCGTTTCAAGAAAATCCGAAGCCTCATTAACCTCGGGAATTTCGCTGAAGCTTTTGAAGTTCATCATCTCCGACCACTCTTCAATGAGCCTGCGTTTGATTTCACCGATACAATATTCAATTAGGTATTCTTCATCCCCCTCAAAAAGATAAAGGGACGCGATCTTGCCGCTACTAATATCGGCACGCAATTCATCATAATTCATAGCAAAACCTCAGTGCTGAATTTTACCCTTTTATTATACCATAAAATGAGAATATTTCAATGCTTTTCGTTAAAATGCTTGTATTTTATCCGCAGATTAAATATAATAAAATCGGAGGGTAAAAGACATGAAAAGAGTTTTTTTGATTGTGCTCGACAGCCTTGGCGCAGGCTCACTTCCCGATGCCGCCCTGTACGGCGATGAGGGAGCACACACGCTCAAAAGCATAAGTAAATCACAAAAATTTAATATACCCACGCTTAAGAGAATGGGAATTGGAAATATCGAGGGACTAGAGTTTTTAAAAACGGACGATGTGCCTCTTTGTGCATATGGAAGATGTGAGGAACAGTCGGCAGGCAAGGACACCACAACGGGCCACTGGGAGATTGCAGGGCTTGTTCTTGGCAAGCCTTTCCCGACATTTCCCAACGGCTTTGGGAAAGACATCATCGATGCTTTCTGCGAAAAAACGGGCAGAGGCATCCTTTGCAACAAGCCCTACTCGGGAACTCAGGTTATCGAAGACTACGGCGAGGAGCATATAAAAACTGGCAAGCTTATTGTTTACACCTCGGCAGACAGTGTTTTTCAGATTGCCGCACACGAGAGCGTTGTCCCCCGAAATGAGCTTTACGAATACTGCGAGATTGCACGTAAGCTTCTTCAGGGAAAAAGCGGCGTCGGCAGGGTAATTGCACGCCCGTTTACAGGCGAAAAAGGCTCTTTTAAACGTACAGATGGCAGGCACGACTACTCAATTCCGCCGTTTGACGACACGATGAATGACAAAATAAAAAATGCGGGCAAAAGCGTAATCGCAATCGGTAAAATAAACGATATATTTGCCGGAAAAGGCATAACTAAAGCAATTCCTACCGCGAGCAACGAAAACGGCTGCGACGAACTCGAAAAAATTATGGACACTGATTTTGATGGACTTTGCTTTGTAAACCTTGTTGATTTTGATATGGTCTACGGCCACAGAAATGATGTTGACGGCTATGCGCAGGCGCTTTCGCAGTTTGATACAAGGCTTGGAAAAATTCTCGGCAAATTAAGAGAAGACGATGTGCTCGTTCTGACGGCAGACCACGGATGCGACCCCGGTTTTAAGGGGACGGACCATACCCGTGAATATATTCCGCTATTGGTTTGCGGAGAAAAGATAAAAAACATCCCGCTCGGCACACGAAAAACGTATGCCGATATCGGCAGGACAATCTGCGACTGGCTTTCGGTATCTGCGGTAAAATACGGAGAAAGCTTTGCAAAAGAAATAACAGAAAGGGAGTAGAATATGAAAAAAGAACTTGTAAAAAGAGCTTTTTCCGTAGCAGAAAAAGCCTATGCTCCTTATTCAAAATTTACAGTGGGGGCGTCGCTTCTTTGTAAGAACGGCAAAATATATGACGGATGCAATGTTGAGAATGCGTCCTACGGTGCAACAATCTGCGCTGAACGCAGTGCCTTTGCCTCCGCAATCTCAGGCGGTGAGCGTGAGTTTGAGGCAATAGCAATTGTAGGCAAAAAGCAAGGCGCAAAAATGGACTTTTGCTCGCCCTGTGGAATATGCCGTCAGTTTATGACGGAGTTTTGTGATAAGGATTTTAGAATTTACTTATCAGACGGCTCTGATATAAAAGAATACACCCTTGGAGAGCTTATTCCGCTGAGCTTTGATCTGGAGGTGTAGTATGTACGAGATTATATCAGCAAAAAAACGTGGGGAAGCCCTGACAGATGAACAAATAAAAGCGCTTATCAAGGGATACACTGACGGCAGCATAGAAGATTATCAGATGTCCGCTTTTCTTATGGCGGTTTGTCTTAAGGGTATGGACGAGCGGGAAGTTTCCGATCTTACTCTTGAAATGGCAAATTCGGGCGATACGGTGGATTTGTCAATGCTTGGCAGCCTTTCGGCGGATAAGCATAGCACAGGCGGTGTCGGCGATAAAACAACGCTTGTTGTAATGCCGCTTGCGGCGTGCCTCGGATGTAAAATCGCAAAAATGTCCGGGCGTGGTCTTGGGCATACAGGCGGTACAGTAGACAAGCTTGAAT
>JAZRPN010000093.1:0-2743 GCA_045649225.1 Clostridia bacterium
GACAAGCTCTATCAAAAATGGATTGACGGCGGATATTTTCACGCAGAGCCCGATTCTAAGAAGGAGCCTTACACAATCGTAATTCCTCCTCCGAATGTAACGGGTCAGCTTCACATGGGACATGCCCTTGACGACACTCTTCAGGATATTCTTATCCGTTATAAGAGAATGCAGGGTTATTCTGCCCTTTGGGTGCCCGGCACTGACCATGCAGGTATCGCAACTCAGATAAAGGTTGAGGAGAACTTGCGTGTGAACGAAAATCTCACCCGCTATGACCTTGGCCGTGTGAAGTTTCTTGAAAGAGTGTGGGACTGGAAAAACCAGTTCGGCGGCCGCATTATAAATCAGCTTAAAAAGCTTTGTTGCTCGTGCGACTGGGAAAGAGAACGCTTCACAATGGACGAGGGTTGCTCAAAGGCAGTTCGTGAGGTTTTCGTTAACCTTTACGAAAAAGGACTTATCTACAAGGGTAACAAGATTATAAACTGGTGTCCGAGCTGTACTACTGCACTTTCTGATGCAGAGGTTGAGTACGAGGAACAGCCCGGCCATTTCTGGCATATCCGCTACAAGCTTAAGGATAGCGACGAGTATATCCAGATTGCCACAACAAGACCCGAAACACTCCTTGGCGATACTGCAATTGCAGTACACCCCGAGGATGAACGCTACGCTCATCTTATCGGTAAGATGTGTATTCTTCCGCTCGTTGGCAGGGAAATCCCGATTGTAGCTGATGAATATGTTGAAAAAGACTTTGGAACAGGTGCAGTTAAGATAACTCCTGCTCACGACCCCAACGACTTTGAGGTTGGTCAGCGTCATAACCTTGAAGTTATAAATGTTATGAACGACGATGCAACAATAAACAAGCACGGCGGAAAGTACGCAGGCCTTGACCGCTACACTGCCCGCAAGGAAATTGTAAAAGACCTCGAAGAGTGCGGAGCACTTATAAGAATTGAGGACTACAAGCACAACGTAGGAACCTGCTACCGTTGTAAGACAACGGTAGAGCCGCTTCTCAGCGACCAGTGGTTTGTTAAGATGAAACCTCTTGCAGAGGAAGCAATCCGTGTTGTTCGCGATAAAGAGGTTGAGTTTGTTCCCGAAAGATTTACTAAAACCTACCTTAACTGGATGGAAAATGTGCATGACTGGTGCATTTCCCGTCAGCTCTGGTGGGGACACAGAATTCCTGCATTCTACTGCGACGACTGTGAAGAAATGGTTGTAAGCAAGGATTTAGAGGTAATCTGCCCGAAATGCGGTAAAAAGATGCGTCAGGAAGAGGATGTGCTCGACACATGGTTCTCATCAGCACTCTGGCCGTTCTCAACACTCGGCTGGCCCGAAAACACACCCGAGCTTAACTATTACTATCCCACAAGCACACTTGTTACAGGATACGATATAATTTTCTTCTGGGTTGCACGTATGATATTCAGCGGATGCGAACATACGAAAAAGCCTCCGTTCAAGCACGTGTTCATCCATGGTATTGTAAGAGACAGTCAGGGCAGAAAGATGTCAAAATCTCTCGGCAACGGTATCGACCCGCTTGAAGTTATTGACAAATACGGTGCCGATGCACTTCGCTTCACACTTGCAACAGGCAACTCACCCGGAAACGATATGCGTTTCTACTGGGAAAGGGTTGAATCAAGCCGTAACTTCGCAAACAAGATTTGGAACGCCGCTCGCTTTGTGCTTATGAATCTTGAAACAGAGGACTGCTCGCTTCCCGAAAATCCTGCACTTGAGGATAAGTGGATAATCTCACGCTTTAACAGCGTTGTAAAATCTGTTACGGAAAACCTTGATAAATTCGAGCTTGGTGTTGCTCTCAGCAACCTCTATGACTTTATCTGGGACGAATTCTGCGACTGGTATATTGAGCTTGTAAAGCCCCGTCTTTACGGCGACAACAACGATAGCAAGCAGGGTGCACAGCAGACTCTTTGCTATGTTCTTACAGGCATCTTAAAGCTTATGCATCCGTTTATGCCTTTCATCACTGAGGAAATCTTCTCTGCACTTCCCACAGGCGAGGAAACAATCGTTACTTCACAGTGGCCTGTTTATGATGAAGCACTTAGTTTCCCCGAGGAAGAAAAGAAGATGTCAGTTATCTGCTCAGCTATAAAGAGCGTTCGTAACCTCAGAACAGAGATGAATGTTGTTCCCTCAAGAAAGGCAAGCATGATAATTGTTACTGACAACAAGGAATTGTTCGAAAGCGGCATTGCTTTCTACGAAAAGCTTGCAGGCGCAAAGGATGTAACCATCGTAAATGACGAAAGCTCTGTTCCCGAGGGTGCAGTAAGCCTTGTTGTTGAGGGTGCAAAAATCTTTATGCCGATGGAAGAGCTTATCGACACCGCTAAGGAAAGAGAACGCCTTGAAAAAGAAAAAGAAAGGCTTCAGAGCGAGATTGACCGTGTTAACAACAAGCTCAGCAACAAGGGCTTTGTTGACAAGGCTCCCGCAAAGCTTGTTGAAGAAGAAAAGGCAAAACGCGTAAAATACGAGGAAATGTACGCAAAAGTAGTAGAAAGCCTTGAAAAGTTAGGATAAGATGCTTTATGTTTTCTAAAAAAAAGCTAAAAGAAAGTGATTGTTGCAGATACTGCAAAAGCTTTGAAAAAACTGAGGATGGAATGGGTAAATGCAAATACAAAGGCGAGGTCAAGGAAAGCTTTGTTTGCAGGAAATATATTTTCAATCCATTTGCACATCG
>JAZRPN010000094.1:0-1969 GCA_045649225.1 Clostridia bacterium
TAGCACTCATCGCCACCACCACAATCGTGCCAAGCATACTCAGATTGCAACTTAACTCGATAGCGGAGATCGTCTTGTCCAATCATTTCCTTCACTTCGATACGAGTACGGATTGTTGCATATGCAAAATCTTGTTTCATCCATGCACTACGCAACCAGCCTGCGCTTTTATCCATAATCTCCATATCTGGGAATACATCTGTTAAGTACAACACAAGACGCTTCCAAACCTCATCTGATGACATACCTTCACGAACAACGATTGTCATAGATTTGTTTGCAAGATCACTACTTGCTTCTGAATTTGCGTATGCTTCATCTACCTCCAATTGATATGTAAATGTATTTTGTTTATTCGCCTTGTAAACTTTAATTGTTTTATCAATATAGCCAGGAGCTTTCAGTTTGAAAAGCATATAATCTTCACGTCCCATTTGGAATGTGTAAGAACCCTGACCAACTTCTGCACCTTTATGAAAGATTTTTGCATTATCAGGAATAACATTGATTGTTTTTGTTCTACCAAATTGTGCATTTGCACCGATTGTTGCACCAAGGAGCAACACAAATAACAAGATTTTCTTCATGTTTCAATTTATTTTTTCTTGAGCCTACTCACTTATTTGGCTTTTCGGCATACTCCATTGTACCGATTGGAAACATACGCACATAAAAAGAGCGCGGTACTTTTAGTGTATCTCGCTCTCTAAGGTGTTTGGCGTAACCATGACTCACAAGATAGCATAAAAGCCCACGCCAATACGTGAACATTTTATCCATATCCTTTCGAGTCTTTTGAGTCGCCAAACTTTTAGAGAGAAAGAATAAGCTAAAACGCTTTTTTCTATATTTCATAATGTGCGTACAATAATACGCTAATGTTTCATAGGCAAATTATTTTGTCATTTATTTTATGGTTAACTTACATTTCCGCTGCAAAGGTAATAATTTATTTTGAATTAAGCAAATATTTTAGTTGAAAGTTGAAAGTTTAAGGTTTAAAGGCAGGAGATTATTGCGGATAGAACCGCAAATTGTACCCCTACATGAGTCAACCTTTTTAGGACAGTAGTCAACCTTTTCAGGAAACGAGTCAACCTTTTTAGGAACCGAAACCGCTTTTAAGGAATCAATCTTAAGAAAAGTACTTTTTTATTCATAAGGTATTCTGTCGGAGTTCTCTCGGTGTTCTCTCGGTCGTCGGTCGGTGGGATAAGGCACGGTATAAGAGAAGTAAAAGAGATAGCAATCTTAACAAAAGTACTTTTTTGAGTTTGAGAGTTGGTAGGTTCATCCTTGGTTCGTCCTTGGTTCGTCCTTGGTTCGTCCTTGGTTATTAACACGGAAAAGATAGAGAAGGAACAAAGGAAGGCAATCTTAAGAATTGGTAATGTGCGCTAGCGCCGGTAGTGTCGCCGTTGGCAAGGTGATGCACGCTGCGCATGAGTGATGGCTACTGCGTAGCGGTAACTTAGGCGAAGCCGACACCACTCGCCAAAGGCGCATAACCCGTGCAAGCACGCACAACCTCACACAGTGACACAACCAACAAAAAAAAGCACAAGCCTAAAAACTTGTGCTTTTTTTGTTATTCAATACTGAACGATTTACAAAGTCTTTGCTACCTCGATTTGTTCGAAGGTCTCGATGAGGTCGCCTTCTACGATGTCGTTGTAGCTCTTGATGCTGAGACCACACTCCATGTTGAGACCTGCCTCCTTGATATCGTCTTTACCATGCTTGAGCGAAGAGAGTTCGCCAGTATGGATCACGATACCGTCACGGATCACGCGGCACTTGTTAGCACGTTTGGCTTTACCCTCACGCACGATACAACCTGCGATCGTACCCACCTTGGAGATACGGAAGGTTTGCAATACCTCGAGGGTAGCAGTAACCTCCTCCTTGATCTCTGGCGAGAGCATACCTGCCATAGCAGACTTGATCTCGTTGATGGTATCGTAGATGA
>JAZRPN010000095.1:0-9406 GCA_045649225.1 Clostridia bacterium
TTTAAGGTCTTCCTCATCTGTAAGCGTTACTGTTGTCTGAGGAATCAACTGTACTTCAGCAGTTTCAAAGCTGTAGCCCTTCTGTTCAAGCGCTTCACGTACCTGAGAGAAACTTTCAGGCGTGGTAAGTACTTCATAAAAACCTTCTTCAGCAGTGAAGTCGTCTGCACCGCAATCAAGGGCATCCATCATTACGGTGTCTTCATCAGAAGTTCCATCTGCGTTTATAATGATTACTCCCCTCTTATCAAACATAAAGCTTACGCAGCCTGTCTGACCAAGATTACCGCCGTATTTATCAAAATAATGACGCATATCAGCTGCAGTTCTATTACGATTGTTTGTAAGCGTTTCAACAATCATTGCAACGCCGTTAGGACCGTAGCCTTCGTATGTAATTTCTTCATAATCGTTGCCACTTCCCTCGCCTGCTGCTTTGGCAATGCAACGCTGAATGTTATCGTTAGGCATATTATTTGAACGAGCCTTTGCAATAGCATCACGAAGTTTGCCGTTGCTGTCTGGATTCGGGCCGCCTGCCTTAACGATAACGGCTATTTCTCTGCCGAGTTTTGTGAAAATCTTGGCACGCTGTGCATCAGATTTCTCTTTTTTGTTTTTTATATTATTCCACTTGGAATGTCCGGACATGTTCTACACCTCAAATTTTATTCTGCTTTTTCTTCGTTCTGCTGAGCAATTGCTGCCTGTTTAGCTGCATCCTGGCGAACGTCTGCACGTGCTTTTCTTATGATAGACTGTGCCTTTGTAAGCTTTGCATCGGTATCGGCAAACAAGGAGTCAACATACTGTCTTGCACCCATTCTGAGCTCTCTTGAGTTCTTCTGTGCAGCAGAAATAATCTGATTTGCCTGCTCATAAGCTTTTTTTGTGATTTCGTGTTCGCTAACCATTTTTTCTGTCTTGATTTTTGCATTAGCGATAATTTCGTCGGCCTCTGTCTGTGCTTCAGCAATGATACGTTTTCTGTCTTCTTTTATAAGTCTTGCCTGCTTCATATCTTCAGGAAGATTGATTCTGAGAGTTTCAATAGCCTCAAGCAATTCTTCCTTATCGATAAGTGCACGATTTAAAAGCGGGATAGTCTTTGACTGCTCCACTTTATCTTCCAAAAGGTCAATAATTTGCAAAATTTCCATTTCCATTATGATATACCCCCTATTTTTCTTTGAACATCTATAATAATTTCTTTTGGTAACATTTCTGAAAGGTCGCAGCCAAACCTGGCAACTTCCTTAACTATACTTGAACTGAGATATGAGTACTGACTGTTTGTTGTAATGAAGAAGGTTTCAATATCAGATGCAAGATGCTTGTTAGTGAGCGCCATCTGAAATTCATACTCGAAATCACTGACAGCGCGAAGTCCCTTAACAATGAACTTTGCATTTTTCTCTCGTGCATAATCAACGAGAAGTCCTGTAAAGCTTTCGACCTTTACATTTGGCAAATCCTTAGTAACTCTTTTTATCAAGTCAATTCTTTCTTCAACTGAAAACAACGGATTCTTTGAGTTGTTGGAAAGAATACTTACGTAAACTACATCAAACAAAGCGCTTGTACGCTTTATAATATCCAAATGACCGTTGGTTACCGGATCAAAACTGCCCGGTACAACTGCAATATGCATATTTATCCTCTTTTCAATAGACTTATACCGACTCTGCCGTATTTCTTTTCTTTTACTATCTCAAAAAATTTCCCTAAATCAGGTTTTTTTGAATAATCCCATTCAGTAACAATAATTCCGTCATCACTAAGAATGCCATTATTTTGTATAGCATCGAGAACTTCGATATATAGCCCCGATTCATACGGCGGGTCAAGAAAAATAATATCAAATTTTTTATCACAGGATTTTATGTAATCCAGTATATTTCCCGAATATACGGTAGACTTGTCCTCCATTTTTGTGTTTTGAAGATTGGTTTTTATGCATTTTACAGCATTTATATCACAATCTGCAAAAACAGCATGCTCTGCACCACGGCTCAGGCTCTCAATACCAAGAGCACCCGAACCTGCAAAAGCATCCAGGACGGTTGAATCATATATATAAGGGCTGAGCATACTAAAAACCGCCTCTTTCACTCTATCGAGCGTTGGCCTTGTATCCTCGCCTGCGGGGGCAATAAGCTTTAATCCCCTTACGCTTCCGGAAACTACTCTCACAAAATCCTCCGAAAATAAATTCCTTCTCACATCTGAAAAGGAATAAGATATGTACGTTTATATTTTACACTATAGCAAGCTAAATGTCAAACTCTTTTAATGATTTTATTAAAAGAGTTTGACAGGTAAATATTTGTTATTTTTCAATAATTATACCAAGCGCAGTTTCAAGTTCTGCCTTTGGAACAAGAAGTTCAAAGCACTCTGCTGAAGAGTCATCGTTATTTATCTGTTTGAGCATAACAATTATTCCGTTTTGTTCTATTGTAAGACGCATTTTTTCAGCATCTTCCCTGTTTTGTGCCATATAAACAGATGTCCACATAGTATGTCCTCCTGATTTCAGCTACTGAATTTGGGCACAGCTATCGCCTATAACTGTGTTTATCGAATTTACAAGCTTATCGCTTGCATCTGTATAATACGAGGTTTCGATAATATTATCACCGTATTTTATAATAACCTTATCTTCCCCTGTGTTTTGGATTATATAGGGTCTGATTTTATCAAGCAGATATATATTATCACCATCAAGACTTATAATCAAGCTTTTTTTACTTGCAGTGAAAGGTTTCGCCGTATCAAGCACAAGTTTTGTACTCTCCTCTTCCTTTACATCCAGTCTTCCGCTGAGAACAACGATAGCATTTTCACTCAAGATAGAGTCAAGCTTAGATAAGATCTTTGGAAAGACAATAACTTCTATTGAGCCTGTAAAATCTTCGACCGTTAAGAATGCCATATTTGTATTGGAGCGTGTAAGCTTATCACGCCTTTTTGAGATAATGCAGCAAACTGTAACATTTTGTCCGTCATCATAGCACTCGGAATCTTCTTCACATTCTCCTGTAAGTGCACCGCATTTGGCGTAGTTAAGGTTTTGAATTTTATCACGGTATTCATCAAGCGGATGTCCCGACATATAAATACCTGCAACTTCTTTCTCCATTGTTAAAAGCTCACGCTTAGTATACTCATATACCTGCGACGGAAACTCGTCAATGTTTTCCTGAGCATCGCCAAAAAGCGAAAATTGGCCTGCGATGTTCCTTTTATCCGCACGTGCTTCAGAGTCTACAATTTCTTCGTAAACAGCAAGCTTTTGAGCTCTGCTACCAGGGAGAGAATCAAAAGCACCACTCTTTATCAAGCATTCAAGTGAGCGTTTGTTAAGCTCTCCTGTCATTCTGGAAACAAAGTCCCTGATACTTTTAAATTCACCATTAAGCTTTCTTTCTGCTGTACAGCTTTTAACAAAAGCATCGCCAACATTTTTTATTGTAGTTAATCCAAAACGGATATTGTTATCCTCTACAGTGAAGCTTGCATCACTTTTATTGATATCCGGCGGAAGTATTTTTATGCCCTTTTGTATGCAGTTATTGACATAAGCTGCTACTTTATTGTTGTCGCCCATAACACTTGATATAAGCGCTGCCATAAATTGTGCAGGATACAAGCATTTAAGGTACGCAGTCTGATATGTTACGACAGAATATGCAGCTGCATGGCTTTTATTAAATGCATACTGCGCGAAAGCGTCCATATCATCGAATATGCTTTCAGCAGTTTTTTCGTCAATGCCGTTGCGCACACAACCGATAAATCGAACTGTACCGTCTTCATTATCTTCGCCATAAATAAAGCTTTGTCTTGCTCGTTGCATTTCCTTGGCTTTCTTTTTACTCATTGCACGCCTTACTTCGTCAGCACGTCCCATCGAAAAGCCGGCAAGAGAACGAACAATCTGCATTACCTGCTCCTGATATACAATACAACCGTAAGTCATCTCAAGAATTTCCTTAAGAAGCGGGTGCTTGTAAGTTATATTTTCGGGTGATGTTTTATTCTTAATATAAGCAGGGATGAAATCCATCGGGCCCGGTCTGTAAAGGGCAATACCTGCCGTAATATCTTCTATATTTTGGGGGCAAAGTCGCTTCATAAAGCTACGCATACCGGCACTTTCAAGCTGGAAAACACCGTCTGTATCCCCTTCTGAAATCATTTCGTATACTTCTTTGACGTTGAAATCAATATTTTTGATATCGATGTCTATTCCCATTGAACGACAAATTTCAAGTGTATCTTCGATAACCGTAAGGTTTCTCAGGCCAAGAAAGTCCATTTTCAGAAGACCAAGTTCTTCTACCGTATCTTTTGTAAATTGTGTGGAGATAATATCATCGCTGCGCTGTAAAGGTATATAACTTGACACTTCTTTCCCTGCAATAACAACGCCCGCCGCATGCGTTCCTATATTTCGGGGAAGCCCCTCGATAGCACGTGCAGTATCAATCAGGTTTTTTACTTGCGGAGAAGAATTGTACGCCTCTTTAAGCTTGGGATTTTCAAGTGCAAGGCTGATGTTCATACCCAAGTCCATCGGTACCATTTTCGCAATTACATCTACATCAGCATAAGGCATACCCAAAACACGACCGCAATCACGGATTGCTCCCCTTGCCTTCATTGTTCCGAATGTGCCTATCTGGCTAACATTTTGTGCACCATACTTATTTATTACGTAATTGATGACTTCTCCCCTACGCTTCGGGCAAAAGTCAATATCGATATCTGGCATACTTACACGCTCAGGATTGAGAAAGCGCTCAAAAATGAGATTATAGTGCGTTGGTTCAATATCAGTTATCTCGAGCGCGTACGAAACAATGCTTCCTGCCGCACTTCCTCTTCCCGGTCCGACGGGGATTCCATTGCTTTTTGCATAATGAATAAAGTCCCATACTATAAGGAAATAGTCTGTAAATCCCATGTTGTTGATAACACTCAGCTCGTAGCGCATTCTCTCGTAAAGTTCGTCTGTGGGATTTTGATATCTACTTTCTATACCTTTTTCACAAAGCATGGTAAGATACTCGAAGTGGTCCATACCATCAGGCACATCGTAAGACGGAAGATGCCTTTCGCCGAATTCGAACTCAAATTCACATTTATCTGCAATTACGTTTGTGTTTTCAATTGCTTCCGGAGCATAGGGGAAAAGTTCACGCATCTCCTGTTCGCTTTTCATATAAAATTCGCTTGTGCTGAACTGAAGGCGGTTTTCATCATCAAGAGTTTTGCCCGTCTGAATGCAAATAAGCACATCCTGATATTTTGCGTCTTCCTGATTTATATAGTGAGTATCGTTTGTAGCAACAAGCGGTGTATCTGTCTCTTTTGCAAGTTTTATAAGCAACGGATTGAGTTTTTTCTGTTCTTCAATTCCATTATCCTGAATTTCGATATAAAATTCGTCAAAAAGCTCTTTATATTCAGCGACTTTTTCTTTTGCTTCCTCAAATTTATCGGCAAGAAGAAGCCTGGGGATTTCCCCCGCAAGGCAGGCTGAAAGGGCTATAAGACCGCCATTATATTTATTAAGCACTTCTGCATCTACACGTGGCTTATAATAAAAGCCATCGACAAAGCCTGCAGAAACTATCTGTATAAGGTTATCGTATCCCTGTTTATTTTTGCACAACAAAATAAGGTGAAAATACTCGTTATCTCCACCGCGGCCACTTTTATCAAAACGGTTTTTGGTAACGTAAACCTCGCAACCAATTATGGGCTTTATGCCTTCTGCCTTACATGCTTTATAAAAATCCACAGCACCATACATTACGCCGTGGTCAGTAAGTGCAACGGCAGTTTGTCCAAGTTCTTTTGCCTTTTTGGGAAGGTCTTTTATTCTGCACATTCCGTCAAGCAGACTATATTCGCTATGTAGATGTAAATGAGTAAACATATTATACCTCATCTGCCATTTCTATAATTTTTTTGAGTCGTCTGTTCACTGCGCTCTTGCTAAGAGGCGGGGCTACCATTTCTCCAAGCTGAGTAAGGCTAACATCGGTGTTTTCAAGTCTCAGTCGGGCAAGTTGTTTTGTTTGTTCATCAAGCTTATCCCAACGGGGGGTGTCAAGTATTTTTTCTATCGCCTTGCACTGCAAAGCCGATGCAGCTATTGTCTTGTCGAGATTTGCCACACGACAGTTCATTTGTCTGTTTTGCTGATTTTTATAGTCCTTTTCAATCTGAGTCATCATAAGAGACATCATGCTGTTGTGTGCTCCAATAATGCTTAAAAAGTCAGAAACAGACTCGCTGTCTTTCAGATATGTAACATAATACTCTTTTCTTTTTACGGTGTTTGCATGTATCTTAAACTCTTCCAAAAGCTCCGACGCCATAAATGCAATATTTTTGTTGTATGTAAGAAGCTCGCATGAATAGTCCTTTTCGGGAGAGCTGATGGTTCCGCCGATTATAAATGCACCACGCAGGAAAGCCTTTTTGCTGTTTTCATCAGTAAAAACATCCTCGTCAAGCTCGATATCACCCTCATCTGAAAAATACAGGCCTATATCCTCCGCCGCATCGGTAGTTAACGAAATACTGTAGCTTTTTCCCAGACCTTTAACATCGATAGAAATATCTTCCTGATAAACCTTTTTGATGAGAGCCTGCACTCTTGCGGCAGTATGCGCGCGAGAACTACGGATAATCACTGTTTTTAGATCAGTATTCTCACCAAAAATAAGAATGGCTGCGAGCTCTGCTGCGGCATCTTTTTTTTCTTTTATATTAAGAGAGCATAATTCATCCTTAACTAAAGACGAAAATGACTTTTTCATATGAATACATCCTTTAAGACCAGTATTTTACCTCAGGTTCAAGTATAACGCCTTTTTCTTTATAAACCTTGTCTTGTACATATTCTATAAGATTACAGATATCCTCTGCGGTTGCGTTTCCTTTATTTACAATAAAGCCACAGTGTTTTTCGCTTATCTGTGCCCCGCCGATTGAAAATCCTCTTAATCCCGATTCTTCAATCAGTTTACCTGCAAAAAAGCCCTGAGGACGTTTAAATGTGCTTCCTGCACTCGGATATTCAAGCGGTTGCTTTGTTCTTCTTCTAAGGGCCAGATCTGCCATTTTAGCTTGAATAGCATCCTTATCCCCTTTTTTGAGAGAGATTGTTCCTCCCGTAATTATGCATCCGGTATCCATAAGAGCGCTGCTACGGTAGGAAAATTCCATCTCTGAATTTGTGGCAACTCTTTCTTTGCCCATCGGGTCAATATAGCTTATTGCTTCGACCACATCTTTAATTTCACCATCGTAGGCACCGGCATTCATAATTACCGCACCGCCGAAAGTTCCGGGAATGCCTGCGGCAAACTCAAACCCTGTAAGCGAATTTTCGAGGGCTTTTTGAGCTATAGCTGAAAGGCTTGCGCCGCCTTTTGCAGTTATATATGTTTCAAACACATCTATGCCCGAGAGCGCTTTTCCTATATAAATAATGGGCCTTTTTATACCGGCATCACTTACGATGATATTGCTTCCCTTGCCAAGCACGTAATATGGCTGAGCAAGCTCGTAAAAAAGCTCTATAACAGACTTCAGCTCATCTATTGACTGAGGGGTGATAAAAATTGACGCATTGCCACCCACCTTAAATGTTGTATATTCAGTCATAGATACATTTTCCTGTATTCTATCTGACGATATTACAGACTTGATTTTATCAATCATTAAAATGCTCCTTTATTAAAACAAATCTCTGCTGTCAAAACTATGTCCGTTCATCTGCTTTGACCAACGCTCGTTAAGTTCCTTAGCTGCGTTGTATCCCATATTTTGCTGACGGTGATTCATTGCTGCAATTTCGATTATTATAGCAAGGTTACGTCCAGGTTTTACAGGCACAGTAAGAGATGGAATATCAATACCAAGTATGTTTGTGGACTCCTTGTCAAGACCAAGGCGCTCATAGTTTTTACCATGCTGCCAAGGTTCAAGATTGATTACAAGATTTATATTCTCGGTGTTTTTTACTGCACCCATACCAAAAATCTTTTTAACGTCTATAATGCCTATACCACGAAGTTCTATAAAATGCCTGATAATCTCAGGCGCACTACCTACAAGTGTTTTAGCAGACACACGTTTGATATCTACTGCATCGTCAGCTACAAGACGGTGTCCACGTTTTAAAAGTTCAACCGCTGTTTCACTTTTACCTACGCCACTTTCACCCAAAAGTAAAACACCCTCACCATAAACTTCCACAAGCACACCATGTCTTGTGATAGTCGGTGCCAGTTTTACATTAAGACGAGCTATAAGTGCCGCCATAAAAGAAGAACTGCTTTCCTCTGTTCTGAGAAGCGGAATATTGTATTTTTGGGCACTTTCTAAAAGTTCTTCTGTGCATTCCAGATTTCTTGTAACTACAACAGCAGGGATGCCTTTTGACATAAGCATTTCATATGCTTCCCTACGCTCGTCAGAGGTTTTTTGGAGCATATAGCACTGCTCTACTTTGCCTATAATCTGAATTCTGTCTTTATCAAAATAGTCATAAAATCTCTCGCTAAGCTGTATGCCGGGTCTGTGCACATCGCTGCGATATATCATAACCTCATCTATATTTTCAGGTGCAAAAATAACTTCAAGCTTAAATTCCTCGATGAGTTCGTTCAAGCTTACACTTGGCTGTGTACCTACCATAATTTTCAGCTCCTTTATTGTTCTCCTGTGTTTTTAAGTCTTTCACTCTGATAGTGTGTAATTAACGCATCTATTATCTCGTCCATATCTCCGTTCATAATAGATTCTATTTTATAAAGAGTGAGATTTATTCTGTGATCGCTCACTCTGCCCTGAGGAAAATTATATGTCCTTATTCTTTCGCTTCGGTCGCCGCTTCCTACCTGACTTTTGCGTTCCTGACTTATAGCGTCATTTCTTTGCGATTCGTAAAAGTCGTAAAGTCTGCTACGGAGCACCTTGAGGGCTTTATCTTTATTTTTATGCTGGCTTTTTTCATCCTGACAAGAAACAACTATGCCAGTTGGTATATGGGTTACTCGAACTGCGGAATCCGTAGTGTTTACGCACTGTCCCCCGGGTCCGCCTGCACGGAACACATCAATTCTCAGGTCGTTTTGATTTATTTCAAACTCCACCTGTTCAACCTCGGGAAGCACCGCTACAGTTGCAGCACTTGTGTGAATTCTGCCGCCTGACTCCGTTTCGGGAACACGCTGAACTCGGTGCACACCGCTTTCGTACTTTAACCTGCTGTACGCCCCCTGCCCCTCAATTGCAAAGGTAATTTCCTTGTAACCGCCAAGCTCCGTCTGATTAGTGTTTATAATCTCTATTTTCCAACGTCTGTTTTCTGCGTACATAC
>JAZRPN010000096.1:0-4439 GCA_045649225.1 Clostridia bacterium
TCCCTTCTTTCAATAAAAAAGTGCGCAGTCGTAAGACTACGCACGAAAAAGCGTTCTCTTACTGTTGCAACACAACCTCAAGAATAAAGAACATCACGAGGAAAAGAGAAACACTTTTTACCAAAACAAGTATTCCTCACAATGTTCTCTTTATTCGGTTGTGTTGCAGATTTATTTTATCACATATTCTTGTGATATACAACATTTTTTTGAGAAAAGGTAAAAAGTATGACTGATATCACACTTCAACACCCCTACCCCTCAATCTGGAGGGACTTTGTATGTACTTTTGGTGTCAAAAGTACCAAAAACGCGGGGGATTGCGATTTCCCCCGCACCCCTTAAAACGCCCTAGCAGGGCTAAAAAATCGGGGGTTGCCTATCTTGGCATCTTTGTGGGTTTTGTTTTTCTGCATTTTTCGCCTCTGAAACCGCCGCCTATAAAAAGCAAACACTTAGTTTGCTCTGACGGCTGAAATTGCGAGCCGGCATAGGTAGATGATGCTCGCAATTTCTCGGTTATCGGCGAAAACTACCGAAAAACGCTACTTCAGCTCTGAAGTTAGCTAACTTGTAGCACAAACTTTCGGTTTATAAATTTGTTTTGCTGACTTGGGTAAAAATTGCCCGTATCAATTTCCGCTGCTGACGGGCAATTTTTAGTCTGACTTGTCAATAAGTTTGACAATGCAGACGGCACAACAAAAGCAAAATAGATTTATAAACAAAAACCACTTTGTTTTTTAGGTGGCACGTCGCCTCTTAAAATCGCCCCTGCGAGGGCGTTTTAGGGGGTTCGGGGGAAATCGCAATCCCCCGACGCTTTTCGCCATTTTGGCGTTCAAAATGGCATTGGTTTTGCTCCTTAGCAAGTTTTATGCTTTTTGAAAGCAAAAACGAAATTTCATATATGGAAACAAAAAAGGGAACCCAATTACTTGGATTCCCTTTGAAAGTTTTACTTTTAAAGCTTCTTAGCAAACGCCGTATGCAAGCATAGCTTCCATAACCTTCTTGAAGCCTGCGATGTTAGCACCTGCAACAAGGTCGTAGCCGAGGCCGTATTCTTCAGCAGCATCTGCGCTAACCTTGTGGATATTTACCATAATGCCCTTAAGCTTTTCGTCAACCTCTTCAGCACTCCAGCTGTAACGCATAGGGTTCTGTGCCATTTCATGTGCAGATACAGCAACGCCGCCTGCGTTAACAGCCTTTGAAGGTCCTACGATAAGGCCGCTTTCCTTAAGGAGAGAAACAGCCTCGTTTGTTGTGGGCATGTTAGCAACTTCGATATAGTACTTTGTGCCATTAGCGATAATCTTCTTAGCTTCTTCGATACCGATTTCGTTCTGAGTAGCACAGGGCATGCAGATATCTGCCTTAACACCCCAGGGCTTTTCGCCGGGGAAGAACTGGCAACCAAACTTGTCAGCATAATCCTGAGCTTTATCTCTGCCTGAAGCTCTCATTTCGAGCATAAAGTCAATCTTTTCCTGAGTTGTTACACCGTCGGGATCGTATACATATCCGTCAGGACCTGAGATTGTGATAACCTTACCGCCGAGCTGGCTAACCTTTGCTGCAACACCCCATGCAACGTTACCGAAGCCTGAGATAGCAACTGTCTTGCCCTCGATTGTTTCGCCGAAATGCTTAAGCACTTCGCAAGCGTAATATGTAGCACCGTAGCCTGTAGCTTCAGGACGGATAAGTGAACCGCCGTAAGCAAGGCCCTTACCTGTGAGAACGCCGTTCTCCCAAGTGCCTCTGATTCTCTTGTACTGGCCGAAAAGGTAACCGATTTCTCTTGCACCTACGCCGATATCACCTGCGGGAACGTCAACATCGGGACCGATATGACGGTAAAGCTCTGTCATAAAGCTCTGGCAGAAACGCATGATTTCGCCGCCAGACTTACCTCTGGGGTCGAAATCGCTACCACCCTTACCGCCACCGATGGGAAGACCTGTAAGGCTGTTTTTAAATGTCTGCTCAAAAGCAAGGAACTTCATTATAGAAAGGTTAACAGACGGATGGAAACGAAGACCGCCCTTGAAAGGTCCGATAGCACCGTTAAACTGTACACGGAAACCGCGGTTTACCTGTACCTTGCCGTTGTCATCTACCCACGGAACGCGGAAGGTAATCTGTCTTTCGGGCTCAACAAGTCTTTCGAAAAGGCCTGTTTCTGCAAGCTCGGGACGCTGTTCAACAACGTGCTCAAGGCTTTCAAGAACTTCTGTAACGGTCTGAATAAATTCAGGCTCGTTTGAATCTTTCTTTTTTACGTTTTCCAAAACGCTGAGTAAGTATTCGTTTTTCATAGTAAAAAACCTCCATTTTTACAAAATTCGACATTAGAGTTATTATAGCACCGCAAAAAAATGATGTCAATATATTTTTATAGGCTTAAACCCATATAAATTCGTCATTTGCGCATTTTTTATCTGATTTCCACCACAGTTACGCCTGCTTCGCCCTCGCCGTAGCGTCCGGGACGGAAACTTCTGGCGTGTGGATGATGGCGGAGCATATCACTTATTGCACTTCTGAGCACGCCCGTGCCCTTACCGTGAATTATGCTTACCGTTTCAAGATGTGCCCTTGCGGCATCGTCAAGATATTTATCAACCTCAATAAGCGCATCATCCACAGTCTGGCCACGAAGGTCAATCTCGGGCTTTATGTCATCAAGCGAACCTAAGCTTGCCGCAACATAGCTTTGCGCCTCGGATTTTTTCTTTTTCTTTTTAGCGGGGGCAAGTGCATTTACATTTGTTTTTATCCTCAAAACGCCTACCTGTACAAAAAGGTCTCCCTTTTTATCGGGGAGCGAAAGCACCTCGCCAAGCTGGTCCATAGTTGTAACCTGTACCGTCTGACCGAGGCTGATTTCGCTTGCGGTAAGCTTTTTCTCCGTTTTGTTTTTGAACACATCGCCCGATATTTTGCCTGCCATATCATCGGCACTGTGTTTAAGGCTTCTTCTGCCCTCTTCGATTTTATTCCTGTTATCGCGGGCGGACTCATTCAATAGCTTCTGCATTTCCCTTACTATTTTGTCTGCCTCACTTTTTGCCTGCTCGTAGATTTTCTTTGCATCACGGCGGGCATCTGTAAGAATTTTTTCACGCTTTTGTTCAATGAGCCTGCGTTCATTTTCAGCGGTTTCCTTTTGCATAACGCTTTGCGCCCTTGCCTCGCTCGCGCGGGAGAGCTCCTCTTCCGCTTTGGCACGCTGTTTTTCGAGTGTGGAAATAACATCCTCAAACCTTGTGCTTTCGCCGTCGAGCTGGCGTTGTGCGTGGTCGATTATATCCTCACTCAGACCGAGCCTGCGTGAGATTGCAAATGCGTTACTTTTACCAGGCACACCAATAAGCAGTCGGTATGTGGGCTTAAGGCTTGCAACATCAAACTCGCACGCCCCGTTTTCAACACGCTCGGTTGAAAGAGCGTAGAGCTTAATCTCGCTGTAGTGCGTTGTTGCACAAACCTTTGCACCTAAAGAACGGGCACGCTCGAGTATTGCAACTGCAAGTGCCGCACCCTCAACCGGGTCGGTACCTGAGCAAAGCTCGTCGAAAAGGATAAGCGACTTGTAGTCGGCTTTCTCCAAAATTTTTATTATATTGGCCATATGTGCAGAAAACGTACTCAGCGACTGCTCAATTGACTGCTCGTCGCCGATATCTGCAAACACATTTTCAAAAACCGATATTTCACTGCCGTCAGTACATGGGATGCAAAGTCCCGAAAGAGCCATCACCGTAAAAAGACCTACTGTTTTTATCGAAACGGTCTTACCACCAGTGTTAGGACCTGTTATTACTAAGGTATCAAAATCACGTCCGAGGTAGATATTTACAGGTACAACCTTTTTTTCGTCAATAAGAGGATGACGCCCCTGACGGATGTCTATAATTCCATCACTGTTAAGCTTTGGTGCAGTGGCATTCATTTTAAGCGAAAGCTTACCCTTGGCAAAAATAAAGTCGATTTCAAGCAGTGCGGCGTAATCACGCACAATATCCTCTGCGTTTTCGCCCACCTTTTGCGAAAGCTCTTTGAGAATTCTGTCTATCTCGTCTTTTTCCTCACCCGTAAGAGCACGAAGCTTGTTATTAATCTCCACTGCCGCCATCGGTTCGATAAAAAGCGTCTGACCGCTTGCGGAACTGTCGTGAACAACGCCCGAAACGCTCTGCTTATGCTCACTTTTTACGGGGATTACATATCTGTCGCCGCGCATTGTAACTATCGGCTCCTGAAGTGCCTGAGAATATGCGGGCGAATGAATCATTTCGTTTAACACCTCACGCACTTTAGCGTTGAGAGTGCGTTTTTTACGTCTTATTGAAAGAAGCTCTGCCGATGCGTCATCAGCCATTTCCTCGTCGCTTACTATAGCGGAGAAAATGGTCTGCTCGAGCTTTTTA
>JAZRPN010000097.1:0-23372 GCA_045649225.1 Clostridia bacterium
ATAGATGATGTTTTCCGCTATTTCAAGGAAAATGCTCCGGACGAACAAATCAGAGGATACATGATGACGGTTTGGTGGTTTATGACAGAGGAAAGAAAGCATCACTACGAGCACGCAATAAAGTTATTTAAGGATGCTAAAGAGAAATATTACAGTTAAAAAGAAATCCTGCTACCTGTTGGTGGCAGGATTTCTTTTTAACAAAAGTCCTCGCATTTACATAAAATGGCATTGTAAGGAGGTGAAATATATGTCATGTTGTAGGAATGAATGTGGGTACCTGGCGGTTATAATAGGAATAATTGCAGGTGTTATACTTGGTGTTTTATTTTCACTGGGTTTTGTTGCTACCGGAATCATATTCTGGGCATATCTTGCAATAGGGCTTGCGGGAGTTTTCCTTTCTCCCATTTACGCCTTTTTAGATAAACTATGCGGGGAAAGCAAGTGCTTTTGCGCTAACAAGATAATTTTGTTGGTGGCAGTTATTGGAACAATAATTACTGCAGCGGTAGGTCTTATTGTTGCAGCAATAGCGCCGGTTGTGGTGCTTTCCATTATTATTGGTTTGGCAACATTTTTTGTCGTTATGCTTACGGTTGCGATAATCTGTGTTACAAGATGTATTTGCAGACAGTAAAATAGAGAGTAGTTAAAAAGCTCAAGCTAGTTTCTTGTGAATAAATGAGAAACTTTTTGGGCTTTTTATTTACAAAATGAAAAAAAGGTGGTATACTACTAAAGATAAATGTTGAATGGAGACGAGAACCGTGGCAACTTATAATATAAAATCTATGAAAGCGGAAGAATTTATAAATAATGAAGAAATTCTTGAAACGCTTAAGTATGCTGAAGAAAATAAAAGAAATGTAGAACTGATTGACAGCCTGCTCGAAAAAGCAAGACCTAAAAAAACTGAAAATGGTGTGCATTGCGAAGGACTGACTCATCGTGAGGCATCGGTTCTTTTGGCGTGCGATATACCCGAAAAGGTTGAGGAGATGTTTCGCTTAGCGGAGGAGATAAAGCTTGCTTTTTATGGAAACCGTATTGTAATGTTTGCTCCGCTTTATCTTTCAAATTACTGCGTCAATGGATGCGTATATTGCCCATACCACATAAAGAACAAGAATATCTGTCGCAAGAAGCTCAGTCAGGAAGAAATAAAGAATGAGGTTGTTGCACTTCAGGATATGGGGCATAAGAGAATTGCCATTGAATCAGGAGAAGATCCTGTAAATAATCCGATTGAATATATCCTGGAATCAATAAAAACAATATACTCTATTCAGCATAAAAACGGTGCAATCCGCCGTGCAAATGTAAATATTGCGGCTACTACAGTTGAAAACTATCGTAAGCTTAAAGAAGCAGGAATAGGAACATATATTTTGTTTCAGGAAACGTATCATAAGGAAAGTTATCTGAAACTTCATCCCACAGGACCGAAGCACGATTATGATTATCACACAGAGGCAATGGACCGTGCTATGCAGGGCGGAATTGACGATGTGGGACTTGGGGTGCTTTTCGGACTTGAGCTTTATAAGTATGAATTTGCAGGTCTTTTGATGCATGCAGAGCATCTTGAGGCAGTGCATGGTGTAGGCCCGCACACAATCAGTGTGCCAAGGTTAAAGCGTGCTGATGATATTGATCCCGATACATTTGACAACGGAATATCAGATGATATTTTCCTTAAGATTATTGCCTGCATAAGAATTGCGGTTCCATATACGGGAATGATTATTTCCACACGTGAGTCTCAGGATGTAAGGGCAAAAGCTCTTGGTGTGGGAATTTCGCAAATAAGCGGTGCATCGAGAACTTCAGTCGGTGGATACACCGAGGAGGAACGCCCGCACGACTCAGAGCAGTTTGACGTTTCTGACCAGAGAACGCTTGACGAGGTCGTTAAGTGGCTTATGGAGCTTGGATATATTCCGTCGTTCTGCACTGCTTGCTACAGAGAGGGAAGAACGGGAGACAGATTTATGAGCCTTTGCAAAACGGGGCAGATACTTAACTGTTGCCACCCGAATGCTCTTATGACGCTTACTGAATTTATGACAGACTATGCAACCGAGGAAACAAAAAAGGTTGGACTTGAGCTTATAGAAAAAGAACTCGACAAAATCCCGAACGAAAAGGTAAGGAAAATTGCAGAGCAAAATATAAAGGATATTGTAAATTCAAACAGGCGAGATTTTAGGTTTTAAAAAATGCGAAATTCGAAGTGAAGAAAAAGACAGTAAAAACATAGTTTTTACTGTCTTTTTGTTTAGGGAATAGGAAAAAATGCTCAGAACGGACAAACTGAGTCAAACCGTAGGTTTGAGTTGCCGGAAGGCGTATATAGATACGCCGAGAGGCGAAGTTTGTTCGTAGCAAAAGGCTTATAAAAGAAGAAAAATCTCATTTTATGAGATTTTTCAACCAAAAAATATACTTTAAATATTTCCCAATCTGATTATTTCATATATAATAGTTGCCTTTTGCGTTCTGGGCATTTTTAACATTCCCGATTTATTTCCAGGTGTGTCTTGAGAATAGTGCTATAATCGGGAATATCTCAAGCCTGCCTGCAAGCATATCAAAAATAAGAACGATTTTTGACAGAGGGCTGTAAATTGAGTAATTTGCCATCGGGCCCGTTGCATCTAAGCCCGGACCGATATTATTAAAGCACGATATTACAGAAGAAATATTTGTTGTTATTGAAAAACCGTCCGCCGAGATTATAATAAAGCTCAGAATAAGAATTCCAACGTACGCAACAAGATACATATAGATTCCCTTTAAAACACTTTCGTTAACGGGACGACCTTCTGTTAAAACGGCCTCAACCTTGCGGGGATAAAGGCTGCATCTTATGTTTCGGCGTAGGCTTTTAAACATGAGTAAAACTCGTGAACATTTCATACCACCGCCGGTGCTTCCTGCACACGCTCCCACAAACATTAAGCAAAGTAGGATAGTCTGCGGAAAGATTGGCCACAGGTTAAAGTCGCACGAGGAGAAGCCGGTGGTTGTCATAACACTTGCTACCTGAAATGCAGAGTGCCTAAGTGCTTCACCAAAAGAAGTGAACATATCTTTTATATTAAATGAAATAACGAGTGTTGAGCAAAGCGCTAAAAGCACATACAGGCGTAATTCTTCGTTTTTGAACACCGATTTAAATCGACGCAGAAGCAAAAGATAAAAACAGTTAAAGTTTATGCCAAACAAAAACATAAAGACTGTACATACGTTTTGTATATATGGACTGTAGCTCGCTAAGCTGTCTGCCTTGATGCCAAAACCACCTGTGCCCGCTGTTCCAACTGCGGTGCAGAAAGCGTCGAAAACACTCATTCCGCCTGCAAGCAAAAATCCAAAATCCAAAATAGTGAGAGCAATGTAGATAAGATAAAGTATTTTTGCAGTTTGCTTCATATGAGGGACAATTTTGTCAACCTCGGGCCCCGGACTTTCGGCTCTGAGCAAAAAGAGTGTATGACCGCCGTCTTTTTTTGCTGATGGCACAATTGCCATAAGAAATACAAGCACACCCATACCGCCAATCCAGTGGCTGAAACTGCGCCAGTAAAGCATACTGCGGGTGAGCTTTTCGACATCGGGGACAACTGATGCACCAGTTGTGGTAAAGCCCGAAACAATCTCAAAGAATGAGTTGACAAAGCCATTTATTTCGCCTGAAAGGTAAAACGGCAGGCAACCAAATATAGACATAACTATCCACGCTATGCCAACGCAGAAAAGTCCTTCCTTGACCCTGAAATTAGAACTTGCTTTGCGACACATTGCGTAAAGCACGGAAGCCGCCAAAACTGTAATTAGTATGGTTGCTATAAATGCGTTGTTTGCCTTGTGCGTTTTGTCATACAAGCCAATAAACACTGCGGGCAGCATAAGTGCTGCTTCAATATATAGAATCTGTGAAATTACACGACCAATAGTTTTATAGTTCATAACTTTTAATCTCTATCAAAAATATCATTTAGCTGGAAAATTTCATTTTCCGTACCATTAACAACAATGATTGTATCGCCCTTTTCATAAGACGATTCACCATCGGGGATGATTATGCGGCGGTTTCTTATAATGCACGCAATAAGCAAATTCTTACGAAGGTTGATATCCTTAAGAGGTACGCCACAGTGGTGGGTATCCTCTTTAACCCTAAACTCGATTGCTTCGGCGTTGCCATCTGCAATAAAGTGAACTGAGTTTGCCGCACCGGTTCGATTGTTGATAGCACGGATATAACGGACAATGTTATTACAGCATAGCTCCTTGGGACTTACGATGCTTCCGATATCAAGCGATTCAAGTATGCCATAATCACCGACACGACCAAGCTTTGTAACCACTTTAGGCACGCTATGGGCAGTGGAATAAAGCGAGATGACCATATTTATTTCATCCATACCAGTTGCTGATACAACTGCATCGTATTTTGAGATATCCTCACTTAAAAGAAGATTGCAATCGCTCGCATCGCCGTGAATAATATCAGCCTGAGGAAGAAGCTGAGAAAGCTGAACGCAACGATCTTTGTTAATATCAATGATTTTAACATCTATGGAATTTTTAAGAAGCTGCTGAGCCAGGTAGAAGCTTGTGCGGCTTGCACCGCAAATCATTGCGTGCTTGGTTTTCTTACGCTGGATACCGAGGTTATCGATAAGTGTTGTAAGGTTATCTGATGGTGCGCTAACATAAATTCTGTCATTAGCCTGAAGAACAAAGTCGCCGTTGGGCATAAGCGGTTTTCCGTCTCGCATAACAAGGCAAACCAAGACCTTGCACTTTATTACCGAATGAATGTTGCTAAGCATTATGTTATCGAGCTTTCCGTCCTTATCTACACGAAGCTCAATAATCTCGGCACGGCCTTTGGAAAATGTATCAATCTTCAAAAAGCCGGGGTATTTAAGAAGTCGCTCAATTTCTTCTGCCGCCTGCTTTTCGGGATTTACAATAAGTGAAAGAGCAAACTCATCACGCATCTCGTATACCTGGTCCATATACTCTGGGTTGCGTATACGGGCGATGGTATGAATGTTGGGATTGAGCCTGTGAGCCGTCATACAGCAAAGCAGGTTAAGTTCGTCAGAATGAGTCATCGCAATAAGGACATTTGCATCCCTTACATCAGCGTCAAGAAGAGTGCTTTTTACTGCACAGTTTCCGCATACGCTTATAACATCGTACTGCTCCATACAACTTTCGAGAACCTGTCTGTTTGTATCTATTAAAATGAGGTCGTAGCCCTCCGAGGAAAGCTTTTTGGCTAAGATAGAGCCAACCTTTCCAACACCGGCAATAAGTATTTTCATATATTACAAAAACCTTTCCTTTAATATAAGAAAATTATAACATCCAAGTTTAATAAGGTCAAGGATAATATAAAAAATGCAAGAGAATATGACATTCTCTTGCATTTTATGTTATTGTGGTTTAAATGAACTCTTAAGCGGTGCAGTACGGTTAAATACATTTGTGTTTTTGGAATCACGTGTGTAGTAGCCCATGCGCACGAACTGGTACTTTTCGCCTATCGGAGCATCCTTAAGACTCGGCTCGACCTTTGAATTTTTGAAAACCTTCATAGATTCGGGGTTGATAAATTCGTCGAAATTATCGTCCTCCAAGAGAGTTGCGACATTCTCTTTATTAAAGATATTATCGTACTCACGAACTTCGAAATCAACTGCAGTGGGAGCACTGAGCCAGTGAATTGTGCCCTTTACTTTTCTTCCGTCTACGGGATTGCCGTTGTGAGACTCAATGTCAACTGTGCATTTGAGTTCAACTACATTTCCGCTTTCGTCGTGAACGACCTCGTTGCACTTCATAATATAAGCGCCCATAAGACGAACCTCGCCGTCGGGTTTAAGACGCTTAAAGCCGGGGATAGGCTCTTCCATAAAGTCGCTTTGCTCAATGTAAAGCTTGTTAGTAAAGGGGAGAGAACGCACTCCAAGTTCTTCCTTTTTGGGATGGTTGGGAAGTTCAAAGTACTCAATGTGGTCGTCAGGAAGATTTGTTATTGTAACCTTAAGAGGCTCAATAACAGCTACACGGCGCTGTGTGTTTTCGTTAAGCTCTTCGCAAATGCAGTATTCAAGAAGCCTGATATCTGCCATGGAATTTGCTTTTGCAACGCCGCTGCGTTCGATAAAGTCAAATATCGCAGATGGGGTATAGCCACGTCTGCGAAGACCCTGAAGCGTTGGCATACGGGGGTCGTCCCAACCGTCAACATAACCCATTTCCACGAGCTTGCGAAGATAACGCTTGCTCATAACCGTGTAGGTCATATTAAGACGAGCAAATTCCCACTGATGGGGGTTATGCTCAAAGCCTACATTGTCAACCACCCAGTTATAAAGCGGGCGATGATTTTCAAATTCAATAGAGCAAAGAGAGTGAGTAATCCCCTCAAGTGCGTCCTGAATGGGATGAGCAAAGTCGTACATCGGGTAGATGCACCACTTATTTCCCTGACGGTGATGCTCCATCTTCAGTATGCGGTATATAACGGGGTCGCGCATATTCATATTGGGCGATGACATATCAATCTTCGCTCTGAGAGTGCGCTCGCCGTTTTCAAACTCACCGTTTTTCATACGCTCGAAGAGGTCGAGGTTTTCCTCGATGCTTCTGTTGCGATAAGGACTTTCCTTACCCGGCTCGGTAAGAGTGCCACGGTACTCTGCCATTTCTTCCTGAGTGAGATCACAAACAAATGCCTTGCCGTCCTTTATAAGCTTGCAGGCAAATTCATAGCATTTGTCAAAGTAATCACTGCCATAGAATATTCCGCCGGTGGGATATGCCCCAAGCCAGCGAAGGTCCTCTTCAATAGCCTGTACAAATTCGTTATCCTCTTTAGTGGGATTTGTATCATCATAACGGAGATTGAAAAGGCCGTTATATTTTTTTGCCGTGCTGTGATTTATCCATATAGCTTTGGCACTGCCTATATGAAGATATCCGTTAGGCTCGGGAGGAAAACGTGTGTGAACGTGGTCTTCACGGCCTTCTGCAAGGTCGGAATCAATTATGTCATGAATAAAATTTGAGTAACCCTCTGCCATAATAAAACCTCCAAATCAGCGATTTTCAATATCAATGAAGTCCCTGCGTTTATAAACGCTTTTGTATGCGGGACGAATGATTTTTTCAGAAACTGTAATTTCCTCAAGTCTGTGTGCACACCAGCCTGCAATTCTGCCCAAGGCGAACATAGGTGTGTAAACATCAAGCGGGATGCCAAGCATTTTATAAATAAAGCCACTGTAAAAGTCAACGTTTATAGCAAGTGCTTTTTGCTTGCCCGTAACTTCTTCAAACAACTCGATTGTGTTTTTTGCAACCAAATCGTACATATGAAGCTCGTCTTCCATATTTTTTTCCTTTGCGAGCTTTTCTGCACCCTCACGAAGCATAGTTGCTCTCGGGTCGCTTAAGGTATAGACAGCGTGCCCGATACCGTACACAAGACCTGTTTTATCAAATGCTTCTTTTTTGAGAAGCTTGATAACATAATTTCTGATTTGCTGCTCATCAGTGATGTCGGTGATATGCTCTTTCATATCCTCCATCATTGCGACAACCTTTGCGTTTGCACCGCCGTGCTTAGGCCCTTTAAGTGAGCCGATTGCAGCGGCAATTGCACTGTAAGTATCAGTGCCGCTTGACGAAACAACGTGCGTTGTGAATGAACTGTTGTTACCACCACCGTGCTCTGCATGAAGAATGAGCGCCAAGTCAACAATGCGTGCCTCAGTTTCCGTAAATTCGTTATTCGGGCGCATCATATGCAAAAAGTTTTCTGCAGTTGTATATTCAGGGCGGGGAGTATGAAGAATAAGGCTTTCTCCGTCGTAATAATGCCTTTTTGCCTGGAATGCGTGCGCTATCATTGCCGGCATTCTTGCAATAAGTTCAAAAGACTGACGAAGCACATTTTCAACCGAAGTATCATCGGGATTTTCGTCATACGAATACGTAGCAAGTACGCAACGTGCGAGCTTATTCATAATGTTCTTACTGGGTGCCTTAAGTATCATATCCTCAGTAAAGTTGCTTGGAAGACAGCGTACCGAAGAAAGATACTCGGTAAAGCTCTCAAGCTCGCTTCTGGTGGGAAGTTTGCCAAACAAAAGAAGATACGCAGTCTCCTCATAGCCAAAGCGGTTTTCCCTCTGGCAAGCATCGACAATATGCTTGATATTGATGCCACGGTATCGAAGGATACCCTCGTCAGGCAGACGCTCACCGTCATCCATAATGTAGCCGTGAACCTCGCCAACTTTTGTAAGCCCGACCAAAACACCCGTTCCGTCGGAATTACGAAGCCCAACCTTTGCGTTATATTTACCATAAAGTGATTTGTCAATAGAATAGACATCATCGGACAGATTATAAATCCCATTAAATACACTGTTATTTTTTTCCACAATATCATCTCCCGATAATTTGATATTTCAATATTATACCATATATATAAGTATATTTCAACTAAAAGTTCTATTACTGCAAAAAAATATTATATTTAAAGTGAGGGAGTGATGATGATTGAAAAAATTAGCCGCAGTAATTGTGTTTTTTATTGTTTCATCGCTTGTTTTACCGATTACAGTTTTTTTTATTATGCAGGCGAAAGACAGCCCCGACGAAAAGGCGTCTTTAAAAGACGAACAAGCAATGATAGATGTATTTTTTGCCGAAGAAAATGAAGTGAAAAGTGTGGCGCTGGAAGAATATCTGGTGGGCGTTGTATCAGCTGAAATGCCTGCTTCCTTTGAGTTGGAGGCAATAAAAGCTCAGGCTGTTGCGGCACGCAGCTACGCTGTATATAAGCAAAACTCTCCGCAAAACGAAAAACACCCCGATGCCGAAGTGTGTACCGATTTTTCTCATTGCAAGGCATACAAAACTATGGAAAAGGCACGTGCTGACTGGGGCAAAAATGCAGAAAAATATGAAAAAAAGATAAAGGATGCAGTAAGTCTTACCAAGAGCGAAATTATTACATACGAGGGGGACGCGGCACTTGCGGTTTTTCACTCTCAGTCGGGTGGCGGAAGAACGGAAAACTCAAAGGATGTGTGGGGAGGGACTGTGCCATACTTAGTAAGTGTTGAAAGCCACGGGGAGGAAAACGCACCTAACTTTTATTCTTCTGCCGATGTGAGCTTTGGAGAGTTTCAAAAAATAATTTCTGCCGAAAACGCACTTGCAAAGGTAGACTCGCCCTCTGATATAGGAGAGATAAGTCTCAGTGATGGCGGGGCAGTAAAGAGCATTATAATAGGCGGACAAAGCTTTACGGGGAGCAAAATTCGCTCGCTTTTTAACCTGAGAAGTGCATGCTTTACGATAACGGCAAACAGTGAAAACGTTCATTTTGAGGTGCTTGGTTACGGACATGGTGTGGGGATGAGTCAGTACGGTGCAAACGAGCTCGCAAAAGAGGGCTACACCTACGATAAAATTCTTTTGCATTATTATACCGGTACAAAGCTTGACTATATGAAAATTTGATGTTTAAAGTGCATTTTCGAGGCAATAATATATACGGGGGTGTGAATTTATGAAAAAAATGCAGACAGTTTTTATTGTTATAGCGGTTGTTTCAGTGTTTTTACTTAGCTTTTTGATTGGTCGTGCATCGGCCCTTCGAAATATCAACAAGGCGGAAGAACTAAAAATATATACGGGCACAGTGCCTATGCCTAAAAACTCTCAGGAGGATGATGCTCCTGCGTCGGCAAAAGCATTGGTTGAAAAAGACACTTCCGAAAAGAAAGAGGAGACTAAAAAAATAACCCGTATGCTTTTTCCGTGTGGAAATGTTATTTTAAATAAATATTCTCAAACGGCAGTATACTCAAAGACAATGGAGGACTGGCGTGCGCATACGGGCATTGACTATGCGGCAGAGGATGGAGATGATGTTTGTGCCGCATGGGACGGAACGGTAACAAAAGTATATAAGGACAAGCTGTGGGGTTATACCGTGGAAATAGAGCACGATAATAACCTTGTAACAAAATATAAAAACCTTAAAAAGAAAGCAGACGTTAAAAAAGGGGACAAGGTTAAGGCGGGGCAGATAATTGCGAAAGTCGGAAAAAGTGCTAGCGTCGAAAGTAAGGAAAGTGCACATCTGCATTTTGAGGTATGGCAGGAGAGCGTTGTTATAAATCCCGAGGCATATCTGTATAGCGTTGAATAGAAAACGGACTGTAAATTTGTATTTACAGTCCGTTTTCTATTGCTTTTTGGGTTTATATAATGTAATTCCGCAGGAATATCCGCATGGTTTATTTTGCTTTACCAGTTCAATATAACCCTTTTTAAAGCTATTGTCGGGAGAAAATGAATTTATATCTCCGTTATAGGGACGGTCGTATAAAATGGTAAATGGAGTGTTATAACTATCGTAGTATTCCGTATACAGCATATCAAATCTGTTCATAAACTGAATGATGTTTGATTTCTCACTAAGCATATTGTAATGCTCCTCAAACAAAAGCCACGAGCTGCACATAATAGGTGTATACTCTGTCGGGAATGTTCCTTTGTGAAATTCGTGAGCACGGGCAAAGGAATCTTCGACTGATTCGGGAGTAAGCGGTCCACTTGACGGGATATGTATAATAAGGCAAGGCTCCTGAGGCTGTAGTGTTATTCCGTGAGCGGTATATGGCTCTTTTCCCCTGAACGAGGTTATCTCGTACTGAAGTCTTCCCAAAGCAAAGCGTTCAAGAGTGAAAAACCCCGTATACCACGCAGTGTAACAGCAGGTTCCCCAAATATCTTTTCGATTATGACATTCAATAAGCTTGTAGTTAAAGTCCTTAAAGGTATCTTTGAATAAGGAATAGTCAAGACCATTCTGCTCGTAAAGAACCCTTGCGTGTTTTGTCATACACAAAAAGAACACAAGATGCGCAGTGAATTTATGTACACTCGAGTTTTCGGTCAGGAGGGATACCTTTTCCACTGCATCATCCCAGTTTAATGTGTTATTTACATATTCTGAGTACGAATTATCCATATGTTCCGAAAGCTCTTTAATGCTTCTCATGGAGTCGTATGCATTTATGATGACAGGCTTTGCTTCGTCAGGATACTCAAATTCGTCAAGAAAATTTACTAAATAGTTTTTCATAGTATCTCCTCATAAAAAGCGGATGTAAAATACATCCGCTTTTCTGTTAAATAAGTCCGTAGCCTTTTGCTATTCTGTTTGCGTAGTAATCCTTGTCTTTTTCTTCGTCTACAAGGACTTCTTCGTCTGTGATTTCCTCATACAGTTTATCTTCGGGAATGTCGGCAATTTCTGAATATTCGCGGTCAATCATTTTCGAAATAAGCTTTTCTGCACCGTTTTTCTTCATAAAAACAACCTCCTGAAAATATTTTATTCTAAGACAACACCCTCTGAAGCTGCACCGCTGTTTACAGTCGGCTCTGAGACTGAGGGGGTTGAGGGCTTGACATTCTCAGTAACCGGCTTGCTTGTTTGCGGTTTGTTTGTCTGAGGTTTGGTCGTTTGCGGTTTAGTCGCCTGAGGCTTGGTTGTCTGAGGCTTTTCTTCCTGAGGTTTGGTCGCAGGGGCTTTCTCCTCGGGCTCTGTTTCTTCTTCCTCAGCCTCTTGCTCGCCGGAAGCTTCCTCATCCTCAGCATCGGGGTTTACTGTAGCAGGCCTTTCTAACACATCTTCGTCGGTGTTATCTTCCTCGTAAAGAGCTTCGTCTTGCTTTTCGTCTTGCTTCTCCTGAGTTTCCTGCACTACTGTTTCAGAACCCGGGTCTACTGTGTAAAACATATACGACGCCACAAAGAACACAACAAAAACAAGTGCAAAACCAAGTGCAGTTATAAGTATTGTAAGCGATGTTTTGCCGCTTTTTTTACGTCTTTTTTTAGTGTTACGTTTTTTAGCCATATCATCAGTACCTCTATATTCAAAAAGCCTGTCAAGCGAGTCATCATCGTGTTGTATACGGATATCTTTAGTATCATCAATGCGATTTGACATAAAATCACCCCTCTGTTATCCTATCTCTATTATATCATCATTATGAAGTAAGTAAAGATATTTTTCGATTTTTTTGTCGGGGAATTTGAGCCTGAGGGCTTTTTCATAGTAGTGGAGCTGCTTGGAATATCTTAGTGCTATATCATTTGGGTTAGTGTAAAAATCGGTTTTGAAGTCGATAAGCACAACGCTTTTTTCGTCCTTTTCAAAGAAAAAGTCGATAACACCCTGCACGCAGATTTTCTCTTCTTTTCCGAGCCCTTCGATTACATCGTCGGGGCTTATAAAAATGACAAAAGGCTCTTCGCGGTAAATATGCTGAGCTTTTTTTATCTGATCTGCAAGTGGAGAGTTTAAGAACGCTTCAATTTTTTCATCAACAATCAAGTCGCTTTCTTCTTTAGTAAGAATTCCGCTTTCCAAAAGCTTAAGGCGCTGCTCCTTTACTGGCGTTTGGTCAAAGCATATATGAGATAAAAGCTTATGGTGTGCAGTGCCGAAGAATGCCCCCTTACCGCCGCTGAGGAACCTGGGCTTCTGGAAAGTGGCATTTTCTGCACTTACGTTATTGATTGCGTGAATTTGACCGTAGCTATCTGTTGAAAGGTCTATATCAAGCGTTTTAAGATATGTTACTGATGCCTTTCCCGGAAGCGTTGTTGCATAAAGATGCGGATAGATGTAGCTGAGTATTTTTTCCGTTTCTTCGTTTGGCAAAAATGCAGGGTTGTAAATTTTTTCTTCTGATTCGGTTTCATCTTTTTCCTGCTCGGCAATATAGCTTACATTCCAGTAATTTTCACCGCCGTGTCCATAACCTACGGCAATCATTTTGAGATAGCTCGTCAGGGAATATACCTCATTTACGGAAAGCTTTGTAAGGCAGCGGTACTGAGAGACATCAAATTCGTCCTCATTTTTAACTGTTCCGACCACAAAAAGCCTTTCACGTGCTCGGGTAAGCGCAACGTAAAGTATGCGCATTTCTTCGGAAACGGTAGAATTCTGATGTGCTTTTTCGAGAATTGAGCGCATGGGGGAGGCGTACTTACATCTTTTGGCAGGGTCAATTACATCCATTGCGATCGCCTTGGAATCTATAACAAGTCCGCCTGCATTTTTTTTGTCGAATTTGAATTTATCTGCGCTTTCGCAAAGAAAAACAACAGGAAATTCAAGTCCCTTTGACTTATGTATTGACATAATGCGGACAACATCCGTTTTTTCGCTTACCGGCTTGGCTGCCGTAGCACCGCCCTGCGTGTTTTTGACTCTTTCCACATAGTTTACGAAATTAAACAGACCACTGTAGCTTGAACGCTCAAATTCTGCAGCCTTGTCAAGAAGCATATCAAGATTTGCACGACGCATACTGCCATCAGGGAAGGAGAGTGCAGAAGTGTAGATATTGGTATCGATATAAATTCTGCGGATAAGCTCTTCTATACTTATAAATCCCGCACTGCTGCGCCATGAGGTAAGGCATTTCATAAACTTATCGCATTTTTCCTTGAGATAATTGTCTGCTTTGTATTTACCGCTGCAGATGCCATAAAAGGAGTTATAAAAACTTTCGTTTGATACGCTTCGAACCAAAAGAAGGTCGTTTTCGTCAAACATAAACATAGGACTTCTAAGTGCCGCTGCAAGCGAGGTATCGCACATTGAGTTGTCAATCAGCTTTAGGATTTCGATTACCTGACCGACCTCACTTGTGTCAAAAATTGTTTCACCGCCGTCAAAGTATACGGGGATAAGCTCACTTTGGAAAATTCTTTGATAAACATCGCCATGTGCGTTGCCGTTACGCATCAGCACAACAATATCACTGTAGCGTACCCTGCGCATAAGATTACTTTCCTTATCCCATACAGTTGCGCCACTCCTTATAAGCTCGTGTATTTTGCCTGCTACATACCTTGCCTCGTTTTCACGGCAGGCGAGGGAGTTGCCGTCTTTTTGAATAAGCGTGATTTCGCACTTAGCTTCGTTTTCACGCCCGGGGATAAATTCAGCACCAAAGTCAAGCCTTTGATCCTTTTTATAGTCAAGGCCTGTTGCGTTTTGCGTCATAATACTGTCAAAGACACTGTTTACTGCGTCAATTATGCATTTTCTTGACCTGAAGTTTGCCGAAAGCAAAATCTTGCGCATCTGAGCGTTTTTGTCAAGAGAAGAATTGTCGCACTTTTTCATCAGAATAGACGGGTCGGCATTTCGAAAGCCGTAAATACTTTGCTTTACGTCGCCTACGGTGAAGGTATGCCCTCCCGAAATAAGCGTGAACAGTGTATCCTGCAGCGCGTTTGAGTCCTGAAATTCGTCTATATAAATTTCGTCATAGTTTTTTTTGATTGCTTCGCCCTCTTCAGAAAGGGTTGTCCCATCGGGCGAAATGATATTAAGAGCAAGATGCTCGCAAGCTGAAAAGTCAAGTATTTTTCTGTCGGTCATTTTTTCGTAGTATTTTTTGCCGAGTATTTTAGAAGAAATACAAAGTGCCTTTATTTGTGGGTACAAACACGCACGCAAAGCCTCGCAATCCTCAAGCGAAAATTCTTCTATTGAGGAAAATGCTGATTTGACGGCGTCCTTGGCACTGTCAATAACGCTTTTAATGTCGCTGGCAATCAGCGCATCACAATTGCGCTTTTTTCCGCTTATTCTGCCAAAAAGCTCTGTTCCCAAAAATTCTTTGCGAAGTTCATCATAGCTTTTGCACGCAGAAAGCTTTTCAAGCTTTAAAATCTCAGAAGCGATGTAGGCTTCGTAACCGATGTTGTTTGCGGCAGAGCATTCGAGTGCTTCCCTGAGAGATGCAATACTGCTCTCTATAACCTCAAGGCACTGAGAAAGAGCAAATTCCCCGAAAAATGTGTCCTGATAACTTATTTTGCCACTGTACATATCGCAAATCTCATCAAGCCATTTATCAGGATACGGGGCAGACTGTGCCTTGTCGTAAAGCGATGTAATCATATTTGTATAGTCGCTTCCTCTGCTTTGCCCCGTAAAGTCAGAATCGTTTTTGTCGGAACTGCAAGCCTGAGCTAATTTTTCAAAACCGTCGAGATAGGTAAAAAGCTCGGTTTCGCTTTCAAAAAACGGTTCGATAGACTCTGCAAGCTCAAGGTTTTCCTCAGAGAGTTTATTTCCGTTTTTCTTTTCAAGAGCGCACCACGCGGCATCGACAGTTTCTTTTAAAGCGTCAGACAAGATAAGCGAAAGCTCTTCCGTTTCGCCGATAGAAATATCGGACGGAAGATTTGCCTTGAAAAAGTTTTTGCGTACAACATCATAGCAAAATGAGTCAATCGTACACATCTGTGCACTGCCGAGGAGTGTAAGCTGCCTTGCAAGATATTTTCTTTTATCTGCGTTTTGCTCTTCACTTGCCGCTTTTTTAATAGATTTACCTATTCTTTCGCGCATTTCAGATGCGGCGGCACGTGTAAATGTAACAACAAGCAGACGGTCAACCGAAAGTGGATTTTCGTTCTCTTTTATACGCTCGGTTATTCTTGTACTTAAAACCTGAGTTTTGCCGCTGCCCGCTGCTGCACTTACTACAATATCGCACGGACGTGCTAAAATTGCATCAAGCTGAGAATCAGTCCATTTCATCTGAGTCTACCTCCTTTTGCAGCATTGCCCAGATTTCTTCGTCCTTGTATTTGGGAATGTCAAGATTTTTTACGCCGTCAAACGCAACGTTATATCGGCATACTGCCTTATAGTCGCACCATGCACACGCATCCTCGCTGCACGTTATGGAGAACCTGCCGCTGTAGATATCTTCTGCCGTTTTCCTGACAGTTTTGCGGATGTGCTTAAACATTTTGTTAAAATCCTCGTGAGATATCTTTTTAGAAGAAGAGATTATCTCTCTTCCGCCCATGTGTTCTTCCATATCGTCGTCTGCGAGAACAATGCCGTTCATACGGCTTTTATCATCACGGAGCTTTAAAATCTCTTCCTCAGTGGAGGAAGGCTTTGCGGGAACAATGGTATCTGAAAGATTGCAGTAAAGTATGCCTGCAGGCTTGTAACCATTGTCGCACAGTGCCGAGAGATAAACGAAAAGCTGGAGCTGAACACCGCTGTAAACATTTGAAAGGGAGAAGGAGCGTTCACTACTCTTATAGTCAACAATGCGTGCGAAGTTTCCTTTGCTTCCGTCAGGCATTTTAAGTGAAAACTCATCAGCACGGTCAATTCTGCCTCGCAGAGTGACTGTCTTGCCGTCCTCGAGCTTTATTTTGATTGGCGCAAAATTCCCATTATCGTCAAAGCTGATTTCGTAGCCGAGCGGGACAAATTCGCCATGAGATATATGCCTTTTAACTGTATATACAGACCTTTTTGCCACTCGGGAAAGCCTTGTGAAAAGTGCTTTTATTCTGGGAACTTCCAAAATAGCGGTATTAACGCCCGATAAAATCTCGGCAAGCACCTTGTTTGTGGCATCTTCTATAAATTTATCGTCAATAGTTTTCCAGGAAAGCTTATTTCCAAATTCGTCGACGCTTTCTTTCATAAGCTCTGAAAAGCGTTCAAGGAAGTCGTGAAGAAACGAACCGCTGTCGCTTGCCTTGACCTCAAAATACTGTCTTGGCTTGAGCTTAAGAATATATTGTGCAAAGTATGAAAACGGACATTTGTTATATGTTTCAAGACGGGATATGCTCGTTTTCATATCGTGGCCTACGTGCTTTTCGATAAGCTCAGCACTTACGGGCGAGGGCTCGTTTGTATAGTTCATCATTTTGGTTGCCTGCAAAAGGAGCGGTGCGTAATCTGTATCCTTTGAGAAAAAGTAGCCGGCCCCCGACATTTCGGGTGAAAGCGGCGCTCCATCGTGAATTGCACGGCGAAGCCTTGTTATGAGAAGATCAAACACGGCTTTTTTTGCTGAAATCATTTCAATGCCGTCTGCATTATTTGTAATGTCGTCAGTGTAAAGTGCGTCGGGGAAAATCTTAAAAATATTTTCGATAATTTCTGACGGAAGAAGTGATGCTCCGCTGTCTGTAGCCCTGGCGAAGCTGACAAAAAGCTTGTCAGTTGCGCACGTTAGTGCGTCGTATATAAGAAGCTGTTCGCTTTCGGTCTTGTGCAGGAGATTGGGGGGCATCTCTATGCCGAGAGATTCAAGCTCTTCTTTATCCATATCAGAGAAAAGCCCTGTATCCTTTGGAGGCGCAGGGAAGCAGTCGGCGTTGACACCTGCTAAGAATACGTACTTACTTCCGTGCCCTTTGATACGGTCGATGCTACCGATTGATACACAGTCAAGCGAAACGGGGATTGTGCCGATTTCAACAGACTGAAGCCCTGCACGGACAATGTTTGCAAACTGAGTGAGAGTCATTTCCTTTTTGCCGAATACACTGCAGATATCACCAAATATATCCACAAGAACATTATAGACCTGGATTGTCTGCATTGCAGAAAGGTTTTCGCCGTTTTTTTCGAGATTAAGGGCGCACTGACGTGCCTTTTCCTCAAGCGAGAGTGAAGCGAAGAAATCAAAAAGAGATGCGCAGATACCCTCTGCGTTTTCAGCCTTTTCCGCATTTTTCTTAAAGCTCATAAGAGGCTCGTAAACTTTAATACGAAGTTCATTTATATACTCGAGCGAGCTTTCCACGTCTTCGTAGCCGTTTGCGGAAGAATATGTCCCTATCCTGTATTTAAAGGGAGCACTCCACGCAAATGGGCGCACCCCTGCGGCAAGGCAGTAGTTTTCGAGAATATCCGCCTCTTCAAAAGACAGGGGAGAAAACGGGCTTTTTGCATATGAAAAGACATTTTCGTATTTAAATCCTGAGATTGCTATATCAAGTATGCTCGTTATAAAAACGGTGATAGAGTGCGACGCAAGCGAGATTTTGCGGTCAATAAAGACGGGGATGTCATACATCGGGAAAACTCGTCCGATAATATCCTTGTAATCGTCAATGTTTCGTGCAACAACGGACATATCACGGTAGCGAAGATTGTTTTCACGCACTTCACGTACGATGTTTCGCGCAATGTGATGCACCTCGGAAGTTTTATTTTCGCCGCAGTGAATAAATACACTGCCGTCATTACCTTTATAAGATTGAGGATAATCGCGAAAATAATTCTCTTCAAGGTGCCTGAGCATAGGCTTTGAGTTGAGCGTTGAGCCACCTAAAACCTCTTCTGCCTCAATTTTTGCCCCAACTTCTTTTGCAACCGAAATAAGCCTGCGATACGTTCTTTCAATCGTAGGGAAGTGAAGATTATCATCACCGCAAAGCGCAATCACAACACGGGGAGAACGCTTCAAAATCATTTTTATGCAGTTTATCTCGCTCGGGTCAAAATCTGAAAACTGATCTATGTACACGGAGCGATTATCAAAATAATCGCATTTTTCATCGGAGAGTATATCTGCCAGAGCGGAAAGCTTACTGCAAAGGTCCGTAACACCCGCTTCGCCAAGCTGAGAAAGATACTCGCGGTATATAATGGCAGAGTCAGAAAGCTTTTTCTTAAGCAGTGCGTCGCTGACCTTTTCTGCAGCTTCGTCAAGCATATCGGGAGTTATGGAATAACGGCGAAAGGTGGTGATAAGCGTAGAAGCCGCCTCGCCAAGCTGTGCCTTTTTTACAAGTCCGTCAAAAAGACGCAATCTGTCCGCGCTGATGTTGTTTGCACAGTAGCTTACAAGCATTTCAAACGATGCGTTGTCCGAAATAAATTCAGGGGCGCCATATCGTGTGAAAATGGTATCGGCAAGCCTCATAAAGCTTAAGCAAACAGGGTTACCCAGTCCGCTTACGCCAAATTTTTCAACAAGCTTTTTTTCGGCAGAAAACGAAAACTGTTCGGGAACTATGTATATTGAATTTTCGCTCATAAGCATGTCATCAAGCAAAAATGTACTTTTGCCACTGCCTGCACGGCCACGGACAATTTTTAGCGACACAAAAACCCCTCCCACAATAATATAGTAATATTATACATTATTATGGGAGGAGTTTCAATGTTTTTTATCATATAGGAATTTGCGCATTTCGTCGCGAGCCGAATTTACTGTTTTTTGGTTTAGTCAGGGACGCGACATGGGTGAAGCGGCACGCTTATTTATTTAGGAATAATAAGAGCGGTGCCCTCTTTTATTTCGTTTTCGTTTTCGATGGCGTTAGCGATAAGAATGTCGATTTCGTCGATATTATAGTGCTTTGCAATGTCCCAAAGGCTTCGACCGTCAGACATAAAGGAAATTATGATGGACGAGCGTTTTTCAGGTGTGTAGGGAGCCTCTTCAGCAGAGAAAATAACCTCTGTTTCAGTCTCGCGAGAGCATCTTGTTGTTAAGCCTACACTGCCACGTACTTCAAGGCACCTGTCGTCGTTTATGACGTAGTTTATATTTCTCATTTTGCACTGAGCAGTCGGAGAAAGCGAGCACCCGGGAGATGGAGAATCGACCGAGAAGTCTATGTTTTGCTTGTAGCTGTATACGGGAGAGTTTTCATCGTTACTGAGATAAAGTATGTAAACCTCCGTATAGCCCGAAACAACAAGCTTTTCGCCTATTATTTCGCACTTTTCGCAGATGGGTCTGGCAATAAGCTGATAAACTGTGCTTATGGGCGCAATTGTTTCGGGAAGTGTTATACGCTCCTTAAAGTTAACTTCATTTGAAAGCGTGTGTTCAATACCCGAAACTGCCACTACAGAGCGTTTTATATCAAGCGCGCCGTGAGGAAGATAGGCATCTGTAATGCATTTGATTTGCGTTGTTTTTTCGGCGATAACACGAAAAACAAGCTCAGCATTTACATCGATGCATCTTATTTCCCCTGCACTGTCGGGGGCGGAACTTACGAAGATTTCCGATAAACGGACATCGTAGTTTATAAGCATATCGGGCATTATTCCGTCTGAGTCGAGAACCTGTGCAAACGGAATTTCCGTTTCGACAAAATCAAGACCGCTATTGCTTTGGTATAGCGTTGTAATAACCAATGAGCCTTTTATTATGGCTTTGTTATCAATTACTTTTATGTCAGTATCGGAAATTCTGGCGTCCGCCTTTAGAATTTCACAGATAGCACTCTTGCTTTGAGAAAGTTCAAACGAATCGGTTATTGTTACTGCTTCGGTTACATGCGAGCAAATGTGCGTTGAGGGAATACAGCTTTCTTTTGTGCGTGCACCCGTAATTTCAGAAATCAGTTCAACCTCATAGTTTGAGAAAACACGCACACTTCCGCCAAGTATTGCCTTTACGGTGAGTTTGCGGCAGTTGGCGATATTGCAGCTTAGCTCAGACACATCCACATCGCAAAAGGTGAGCATATTCTCACGTATTCCGCTGTGCTGAAAAAGGTTTGAAAAAGCACAGGAGGCGTCTATACATTTAACGCTTTTTTCTTCGTTATCCGCAAGATAAAGGATGTTAAAGAACACTGTGCCTGAAATAATAACCCTGTCGGACTGCGTTTCACAGCTTGTTGTTTTTACCCTTGCACTAAGCTGAAGAATTTTTGCAATATCAGGCTTTGAATCGGGAACAATCACATCGCATTCTGTAGTAAAATCGCTCTTCAGATGACAAATGGGAGAGCTTACGGGAAAGCTTTCATTTATAATATTTATTGCCATTTAGACAACCTCCTTACATAGAGAATATATGAAGGCTATCTTGAATTATGCAAAAAGGAATGTAAAAAACTGTGTTTTTACATTCCTTTTTATTTTTAATGTTCGAACTGACTGTAATAAAGCTCGCTATAAAATCCTTTCGCTGAAAGAAGTTCTTTGTGTGTGCCTTTTTCTATAACGTTACCGTCTTTCATAACAAGGATAACATCTGCCGTTTTGATAGTCGAGAGGCGATGTGCAACGATGAAAACAGTTTTGCCTTTCATCAGATTGTCAAACGCCTGCTGTACTTTGATTTCGGTTCTGGTATCGATAGAGCTTGTTGCTTCGTCAAGAATGAGTATGGGCGAGGGGCTGAGCATAACGCGGGTAATGCACAAAAGCTGTTTTTGCCCCTGAGAAAGGCTACCGCCGTCCTCGCCAATGACGGTATCAAGCCCCTTAGGAAGTTTTTTAATAAAATCGTATGAATAAGCTCTCTTTGCCGCATCAATAATTTCTTCATCGGTGGCGTCGGGTCTTCCCATTATAAGATTATCACGTACTGTGCCTGTTTTAAGCCAGGTGTCCTGGAGTACCATACCGAAGTTACTTCTCAGGCTATGCCTTGTAACTGACCTTATATCGTGTGAGTCAACACAGATTTTGCCGTCCGTTACGTCATAAAAACGCATTATAAGATTTATAAGCGTTGTCTTTCCGCAACCCGTAGGACCGACAATCGCAACACGCTGACCCTCATTTACCTCAAGTGAGAAGTTTTCAATAAGCTTTTTTTCGGGAGTGTATGAAAAGTACACATTATCAAACGATATTTCGCCCTTTGATTTTTGGAGTACAACTGCGTTTTCACTTTCAATGATTTCGGGGGTATCGTCAATAAATTCGAAAATTCTTCCCGCACAGGCAAGAGCATTCTGAAACTCGGTTATAACGCCAGAAATCTCGTTGAATGGCTTTGTGTACTGCGTAGCATAGCTGAGAAAGCAGGAAAGTCCACCAACTGTGATGCTTCCGTTTATTGCCGCTATTGCACCAGTAAGACCTACGCCTGCATAAACAACGGCGTTGATAAACCTTGTACTCGGATTAGTTATTGAAGAGTAAAATATTGCTCTTAGTGAAAAGCGTGAAAGCTCGTCATTTAACTTATCAAACTGCTCGATTGCCTCATCTTCGTGGGAAAATGCACTGACAACCTTTTGATTGCCGATTATCTCATCAATATAGGCAGTTTGCCTGCCGCGCGATTCCGACTGCTTTTTAAACATATCGTAAGTGTGCTTTGCAATAAAGCTTGCCGCAAAAAGCGAAAGGGGCGTTAAAACAACCACAAGTAGTGTGATTTTGAAGTTTATAAAAATCATAAACAAAAGTGTGCCAAAAATGGTAAGCACGCCCGTGAAAAGCTGTGTAAAGCCAAGCAGTAGTCCGTCGGCAAACTGGTCAACGTCGGTAATTATTCGGCTTACAATATCGCCCGTGCGATGTGAGTCAATATAGGAAATTGGGAGCTTTTCCATCTTTCTGAATGCGGCATTTCGTATATCTCGCACAACACTGTAGGTGATTTTGTTGTTTATAATATTCATCAGCCACTGAAGTAGTGATGTACACACTACCAAAACTCCCGCACGCAAAAGAAGTGCGAGCATTCTTTTAAAATCGACGTTGCCTTTTCCTAAGATAAGGTCAATCGCCTGACCGATAATAATCGGCAGGTAAAGCGTCATAGCGACAATCAGGACGGAAAACAAAATTGAAACCGCCATCAGCCATCTATAGCTTCCGATGTAAAGGAAGATTTTTTTGAAGGTTTTACTGTTCATTGTCATCTTCCTTTCCTAATTGCGAGTCATATATCTCTTTGTAGATTTCGCAATCTGACAAAAGATTTTCGTGCGTGCCTGTGCCTACTGCATTTCCATCGTGCAGGACGATAATTTTATCGGCATGCATAACTGAGCTTACACGCTGAGAAACTATAAATGTCGCACCAAATTTAAGCGATTTTACAGCCTTGCGAAGTGCACTGTCGGTTGCAAAGTCAAGTGCCGACGCACTGTCGTCAAGGATAAGAATTTCGGGCTTTCTTACGAGTGCACGTGCTATTGCAAGGCGTTGCTTTTGCCCGCCCGAAAAATTAGTGCCGCCCTGTTCTACAATATGGTCAAGACCATCTTTTTTTGATTTTACAACGTTTTCCGCCTGAGCGAGCTTGAGTGCGTCATATATTTCTTCATCGGTAGCATCGTTTTTGCCCCAACGGATATTTTCCCGGATACTTCCGTGGAAAAGCACTGATTTCTGTGGAACAATGCCAAACATTTCTCTAAGCTGCTCTTTGGGATATTCACGCACATCTGTACCAAAAATATTTATACTGCCCTCGCTTGCATCATAAAAGCGGGGAAGAAGATTGACAAGCGTTGTTTTACCTGAGCCGGTACCGCCGATAATTCCCACGGTTTCACCTTTGTCAACGGAAAAACTGATGTTACTGAGTGCGCTTTGTCCACCATCGTTATAGCTGAAGCTAACATTTTTAAATTCTGCTATGGGGGCATTTTCATTTACCGAAACCACAGCTTTACCATCTTTCAAAGACGGCTCGATGTCAAGAATTTCCTGAACACGACCCGATGATGAAATTGCTTTAGCT
>JAZRPN010000098.1:0-6686 GCA_045649225.1 Clostridia bacterium
GATATGGTGCATCGTAAATACAACACCCCAGTTTTTATCTTCCTTATCATCAAACTGCAGTGCCTCGTTTATTATCCAGTCCATCTGCTCCTGAGATATGTAGAATGAATTGCCGCCGTGGTGTTTTATTGTACCTTTCTCAGTAAGCACGGTCTTGTCAGTATCATTAACATCAACTGAAACAACTCGTATTTTTTTATCTTCAATGTCATAGTAATGCCATGTGGACTTTGAGCCGTTTTTCTTTAACTGACGTTTTATCGGGTGCTTTTCTTCAACGTGTTTATAGATAAGCTCGCCCCAGTCATCGTCTGTAAACATATTTTCAGGGAGATTATCCCAATCGTTCAAATCATGATTTCCCTTGGCAAAAATAAATGGAGCTTCGCATTTTTTTGCCTCATCAAAAAATCGATTAGCCATGCCGAGTGCTTCCTTTTTATCCACAATATAAAACGGTGTCAAAACATCACCCGCATGGATAACAGCATCGAATTTCACGGGAGAGTTATTAGCAAACTCAATTGTACGCTTTACATTGTCAAGCGACTCATCAGCTAAAATAAAATCAGAATGACTATCGGCAAAAAATATAAAGTTTGCCGTTTTATACTGGTCAGTATCATAGCCTGTAAGCGGGTCTTTAAATCCGTTTTTGTAGTTATGTGTCTGCTTGTTTTCTATAGCACCCGCGCTGTATGGCAGAAAGTTTCTCAACACACGCAAAGCCTCGTCTGCGCATACTTTATCGTAGTTGTTGGCATCGTCCATGTAACTCATAATAAGTCCTCTCGATTTGATATGATTTGTTTTGCTTGGCATTTTTTATAACATAATAATAACACCATAAAAAAGCTTTGTCAACAAAAGTTGCGGCAAAAAAACAAAAAAAGTGGCAGTGAATATACTGCCACTTTTTTGACTTTATTTTACCAGCCCCAGTTGTCAACCTGCATATTGTCAATGCTTTCTTCAAGGGTTTTAATCTGGTTTTCAGGAACACCTGCACTCTGAAGCTTTTCTTCGGTTGTTCCTGATTCTTCGCCACCGCCGAAACTTGCAGTGATAACATCAATCATTTCAAGAGCTAATGTTTCAATTTCGGGTGTATTATATTTTTTCATTTCTCATTACCTCCTTAATTCTTTGCTGCTTTGTCAAGAAGATTTGTAAAGAATTCCATACCGTCAATCATAAAGATTGCATCTACACCTGTTATCTTCTTATCGCCGCTGAGGTTACCGTCAGCGTCAACTGTACCATTGTTAAATACGATACCGAACTTAACGTCGCCGCTTACCTTTACGCCTGATGCTTCAGGAACAATTGTTGAAGAATAGTATCTGTGTCCGTCATCGGCTGCAAATACCCACTTCATCTTTGAAAGTCTGCCTTCGGGAAGTGTTGCTCTGATAGCTGCACCTGTGCGACCGTTAGAGTCGGGAGTTGCTTCGAATTCAACGCCTGTAATCTTAAGGTTTGAAGATGTAAGATCTTCACTGGGAACTGCGTCTTCGTCAAGAAGAGACTGAAGAACTGCAAGGTCGCCGTCTGTGCTTTCCATAAGAGCTGCGATAAACCACTTAGCAAGCTTCTGTGCACCATAGATGTTAAAGTGAGTTCTGTCATCTGCAGGTGTTGCAAATCCCGGAGGAACTGATGAAGCAAAGTTAGCGAACTGCTCTTCCGTAACACCTACATTCTTAAGGCCTTCAAGAGTTGTATGCATTTCGTGAATTGCAATCAAACCATTCTGGCTACTTGTATTCTGTTCGTTAATCCACGCATTATTTAAAATATCTCCACCGTAGAATTCTGCAATATATGCAAGGTGTTTCTTACGAAGGTCAATAAGCGGAACATCCTCTTCTTCTGCTACATCGCGGATTGTCTGAACATAGGTCTGCTTATTGTTATAAACAGTACCGTCGTTGGGGAATGTTACAAGGATAGGAGTAACTCCTCTTTCCTTTGCAGCGTTTACAAACTTTTTAAGGTTTGCCTTGTAGTCAGTAAGGTTAGCACCGATTATGTAATCGCCGTATGTCTTACCGTCGTGAGCCGCATTAGGATCAGTGTTTTCACCGTTTCTGTTGTTTATACCTGATACGTGACCTGCGTCATTATATCCAAGAGAAACAATGAGGTAGTCATCATCATACATATTATATCTGAATGACGGGAAAAGTGATGGATGGTTAAAGAATGTGTTGGTAGAAGCACCTGAAAGTGCGTGGTTTGCTACCTTAGCACCATCAAAGTACTGATCGATGTATTCACCCCAACCATTATAACCATAAGCCTTTGCTGTTCTCGTCCAGTCATACATAAGTGAGTCGCCTGCGGTGTAGATTGTGGGTTTAACCGAATCTGCAATCATAGACTCTGCAAGAACCTTAAGGTCTGCATGGCTTGATTTGTAAATTTCTGTTGCAACCCATCTTGCAAGCACTTTTGCACCGCGTTCGCTGAAGTGGTAGATATCAGTACCGTCGTCAGAAAGTGCACCACTCGGATGTGTTGTATAGTCAATACCATAGTTTTCGTCAATCTGGTATGTATACATTTCATCCATTACAAGTTCGGGAATTTCTGTACCAGTACTACCTGCATAAGTTCTTATCTCGTTAATATAAGAGATATGCTTTGCTCTGAGGTCGATGCATGCAATACCATTCTGGTTTGCAATCTGTTTCATCTTATCAACATAAGCGTTGATACCGGTTGAAGCTGTTGATACGCCTCCACCTGAAACAGGGCTTGTGATGAATACGGGAACTGCATTTTTAGCCTTGATATCGTCAACATATTTCTGAAGATATGTAGCATATTCATCTAAAGTAACAGCTGTAGAATATCCCGTGTTACTGTCGTTTGTACCGAATGAGATAAGTACATAGTCGCCCTGAGAGAGCTTATCTAAAATACCATCCTTAAAGAAGCCTGCACCCTCGTAGAAGCTCTTTGTGCTTTCGCCGCCATCAGCTACGTTGTAAAAATCAGTATTAGTGAAGTAATCACCAATGTACTGACCCCAACCCTTCTGCGGGTACCAGCTATCTTCGTAGTAGCACAAGTGTGAGTCGCCTGCAAGGAAAACTTGCTTCTTACCGCTCTTACCTGCAACACCTACGCTGAATTCAATTGTCTTACCACCTACGGTTGCAGTGAGCACTGCAGAAGCATTTTCATCACTTCTTACAACCACACCCTTGTTTGAGATAACACTGGGGTTTGAAGAAGTCCATGTTACAGGGTAATCAACGCCCTTAACTGTGATTGATTCTACAAGGTTAAGGTTAGAGATAACCGCTGCCTGACTCTGACCATTTGAAATCGTAGTCCATGTAAGCTTTGTTTCAATTGTGTCAGTGTCGTATGTAAGAGTAATATCGTCAATTATGGGAGCATGGTTACCGATAGTTCTATCTCTCGGTGCGAAAAGGTAAACATCAGGAGCAGTTGTCATAGTCTCAAAACCATAGATAACAAATTCTGATGAATAGCAAGTGTCATCCACTTTGTGATACAACGGCTTGTTATCATAGTAAACTCTGTAAATGCCACTATCGAAGTCAAACTCAACTTCGATTGTATGCCAATCACCATCATTACGGGCAGTGATTGTATCAAGATTTACAGCTGAGCTTACGATACCAGTTGCTTCTCTTGTTTTACCAAGGAAATTAATTCCATTTCTCAAGGGAACAAGTGTCTGTGTATCTTCGCCTGTCTTTATGTAAGAGTTTGTAGCATTGTCAATTCTGAACTCATCATTATCCATATAGAACGGGCTGCCGCATGAAATTTTGAATGCGATGGTATCACTGAGTCCATTGAATATGTTACCAAATTCGGGCTGAGTAAAGTCGAACTTAACAGTATAAGTACCTATAAGCTTGCCACCAGATGTTTTGAGGGTTGATAGCTTGGGGAACTTGATCTCAGAGTTTCCGGTTGCACGTGCTTCAAAAGGAACACCTGCAGCTGAGAAATGATGATTGTTCGACGGATTTGTACCCGGATCTGTAACATTACCCTCAGCATCACACTTAACCCAGTACTTCATTCTCTGGGCTGCGCCTGTTGATCCTATGTTATAGCCAATATAATAGTATTTACCATCAAACGGTCCTTTTTTGACTGCCTTATAGATGGTTGTACCTTTTTTTATGTTCGTGCCGCTTGATGCGATTTCAGCCATTTCTGCATCTGTAAAATACATCTGCGTATTATTCTGCACAACAGCAAGTGCCTTATTATCTGCGTTGCCGTCTTTTTCGTATGTTACAGACTTCATAAAAGCAGTTATTGTAGTATCTGAAGAACTACTGGGGTAATATTGCCCCTTTGTAAATCCAAAAGCAGAATATGCTGAACCTACTGCTGCGCCTTCAAAGTCAATAACTGTTTCGTCAGCTGCAAGTGCTGTGCCTGCAGGAATAGCTGCAATTACAGTGAAAACCATAACAAGCGCAAGCAATACTGACAAGTGTTTTTTTGTCATAAATTTCCCTCCTAAAAATATATAAATTTACTCCCTATAATTTTAACATTTTCTTTCAATTTTGGCTATTGGTATTTTTAACAATATTTTTGTTATTTTTCGTCATTTTGCACAAAAAGGCATCATATTTTGATGCCTTTTTTATTATTTGATCATTTCAAACAACCCATTTTCGTCTATAACTTTTATACCAAGTGCAATTGCCTTGTCCAGCTTACTGCCTGCCTCTTCGCCGGCAAGGACAAAGTCCGTCTTTTTACTTACCGAGGACGATGTTTTACCGCCGTTAGCCTCGATTATTTTCGTAGCCTCTCCCCTTGTAAGTGTTGGGAGCGTTCCCGTCAGCACAAAGGTTTTTCCGTCAAACACACCGCTTTGCGCTTTTTCAAGGCAGTTAAAATTAACACCTGCACTACGCAGTTTTTCAACCATCTCTCTGTTTTGTGGCTGACCGAAAAATTGCACAATGCTTTTTGCAATAATCTCTCCGATGTCATTGAGTGCCGAAAGCTCATCCTCGGTTGCCGCCATAAGAGCATCTAGCGTTTCAAAATGCATTGCGAGGATTTTCGCATTCCTTGCTCCGACATTTCTTATGCCAAGTGCAAAGATAAGCCTTGAAAGGTCATTTTGCTTTGATTTTTCGATAGCATCGATAAGCTTTTTAGCACTTTTATCCCCCATTTTTTCAAGTGGAGCAAGCTCTTCGGCTTCGAGATTATATATATCCGCTGCAGACGAAATCAAATTGTTATCAAGCAGTCTGTTTACAACGGCAGGGCCCATACCCTCGATATCCATCGCATCTCTCGATGCAAAGTGGATAATGTTTCTTGAAAGCTGAGCAGGGCACTCACCACCCGTACAACGGATTGCCGCCTCCCCATCTTCACGATAAACCTTTGCTCCGCACACGGGGCAGGTATCAGGCATCTGGTAAGGAACTTGTGCGTCTGTACGCTTTTCCTTAACAACGCAAAGCACCTCAGGGATGATATCGCCCGCTTTCTGCACGATAACGCTGTCGCCAATCCTTATATCCTTTTCGTTTATATAATCGATATTATGAAGCGTCGCACGAGAAACTGTAGTTCCTGCAAGACGAACGCTTTCAAGCACGGCATTGGGTGTAAGAACGCCCGTTCTTCCAACCTGAATAACAATGTCTATTAGCTTTGTTTCCTTTTTTTCAGGCGGATACTTATACGCCACTGCCCACTTGGGACATTTAGCGGTTGAGCCAAGCCTTTGACGCTGCTCAAGCGAATTCACCTTTACAACCGCACCGTCAATATCAAAGCCGAGTGTATCACGCATTTCACCAATACGCTCAATCTCCTCAAAAGCTTCTTCAATTGTCTTAAACACCTTTTTCTGCGGTATGGTTTTAAACCCAAGCTCCGCAAGGTAGTCAAGACCATCTTTATGTGTTTTTATATTGTCATTTTCAAGCTGTTGAATGTTAAAAACGTATATATCAAGACCACGCTCTGCACAGATTTTACTGTCAAGCTGACGAAGGCTCCCTGCCGCTGCATTACGAGGGTTTTTAAAGGTCTTCTGCTCATTTTCCTCTTGTATACGATTAAGCCTTTCGAAGCTTTTGTGCGGCATAAAAACCTCGCCACGCACCTCGATATAAGGCACAGGCTTTGTAAGCTTAAGCGGAATATTACGGATGGTTTTAAGGTTTTCGGTAACATCCTCACCCGTTACACCATCACCACGTGTTGAGCCACGGAAAAAGTAGCCGTCTCTATACTCGAGCGAAACGCTAAGACCGTCAATTTTAAGCTCTGTAATATACTCAACCTCTTCCCCAAGTGCAGACTCCGTCTTTCTGCCAAAATCGACCACGCTTTCCTTGTCAAAAACGTCATTTAAGCTTTGCATCTGCACGGCGTGGGTAACCGTATCAAAGTAATCGAGCACCTTCCCCCCAACACGCTGCGTAGGAGAATCAGGCGTGATGAGAGAAGGGTCTTCCTGCTCCATCCTCTTAAGTTCCTGCATCAGGCTATCATACTCAAAGTCCGATATTTCGGGCTCATCCATGGTATAATAAAGATTACTGTGATAGTTTATTAAATTACGCAATTCATCAATATTCATAAAACACCAACCTAGAACTAAAGGGATTGCATTGCAATCCCTTTATGTATATTTACGGAGTCCATTT
>JAZRPN010000099.1:0-7177 GCA_045649225.1 Clostridia bacterium
GCGGGCAATTTCGACGGCACTCTCGTCAACGCAATTATGCATCATTGCGGCGACAAGCTTTCTGCAATAAACGGCGTTTTAAGACCGGGGATTGTCCATCGCATAGATAAGGACACGACGGGACTTTTGGTTGTTGCAAAAAATAATGATGCACATGTATCTCTTACAAACCAGCTTGCAGACAGGTCGCTGAGCCGAACATATTATGCAATAGTTCACGGCAATATCAAGGAAGACGAATTAACGGTCGATGCTCCAATTGCACGAAGCACTCAGGACAGAAAAAAGATGACCGTAAGCGAGAAAAACAGCCGAAACGCAATCACGCACATAACGGTGCTTGAGCGTTTTGGAAAATATACATATATCAGGTGCAAGCTCCAGACGGGCAGAACGCATCAGATAAGGGTGCACACAAAGCATATCGGCCACGCAATCCTCGGGGATAAGACTTACGGCCCCAAAAAAGAGGAGTTTAATCTTGCGGGTCAGCTCCTGCACGCAGGGGAGATTGGCTTTGTTCATCCACAAAGTTTGGAAAATGTATCTTTCTCGGCACCCTTGCCGGAGGATTTTAAAATAACTCTCGAAAGAATCAGAGAAAAATATAGGAGGCAGGAAGATGTCTAAGGAAAAATTTTATATCACTACCCCAATATATTACCCAAGCGATAAGCTCCATATAGGGCACAGCTACTGCACAGTTGCGGCAGATACCATCGCACGCTACAAAAGGGCTCAGGGCTACGACGTAATGTTTCTTACAGGTACTGACGAGCACGGTCAGAAAATTCAGCGTATTGCAGAAGAAAAGGGCGTTACCCCTCAGCAGTATGTTGATAACATTGTTGTAGGCATAAAGGAGCTTTGGAAATCACTTGATATCACAAACGACAAGTTTATCCGTACAACTGACGAAATGCACACAAAAGCTGTACAGAAAATCTTTAACAAGCTCTATGAAAAGGGCGATATCTACAAAAGCGAGTACGAGGGTTGGTATTGTACCCCTTGCGAATCTTTCTGGACAGAGCATCAGCTCAAAGACGGCAAGTGCCCCGACTGTGGCAGAGATGTTGAAAAAACCAAGGAGGAGAGCTACTTCTTCCGTCTTTCAAAATATCAGGACAGACTCATTGAACTCATTAAAAACAACCCCGAATTTCTTCAGCCCACAATCCGTCAGAATGAGATGCTCAATAACTTCCTCATTCCCGGTCTTGAGGATTTGTGTGTTTCAAGAACAAGCTTTGACTGGGGTATCCCTGTAGATTTTGACCCCAAGCACGTGGTTTACGTATGGCTTGATGCTCTTACAAACTATATCACGGCTATGGGTGCTTTCAGCGATAATGATGAGGATTTCCAGAAGTTCTGGCCTGCAGATTTGCACCTTGTAGGTAAAGAGATTGTGCGTTTCCACTCAATCATCTGGCCTGCAATGCTTATGGCACTTGACCTTCCCGTTCCCAAGCAGGTTTACGGCCACGGATGGCTTCTTCTTGACGGCGGTAAGATGAGTAAGTCAAAGGGTAACGTTGTTGACCCCGTAACTCTTATCAACAAATATGGTGTTGACGCAATCCGTTATTTCTTAATGCGTGAAATGCCTTTCGGTGCTGACGGTGTATTTAATAACGAGGCTCTTATCAATCGCATAAATTCAGACCTTGCAAACGACCTTGGAAACCTTGTAAGCCGTAGTGTAAGCATGGTTGAAAAGTATTTTGGCGGCACTGTTACAAAAAATGGCGAGGCGGCAGACCTCGACAATGAGCTTATTGCGCTTGCAAAGGAAACACCCGAAAAAGTAGAAAAGCTGATGGATGCGTACCAGTTCTCAACTGCTCTTGCAGAGATCTGGAAGCTTATCAGCCGTACCAATAAATATATTGACGAAACAATGCCCTGGGCACTTGCCAAGGACGAAAGCTCAAAGAAGCGTCTTGAGATGGTTATGTATAACCTTTGCGAATCAATCCGTATTTCTGCCGAGCTTATTGCACCCGTTATGACCCGTACTTCTCCGAAGATTCTTGAGCAGATTGGTGCAGAAAATTACGGTTGGCACAGTGCAAAAGAGTGGGGTAAGCAGGAAAGCTACACCGTTAAAAAGGGCGAGGCTCTTTTCCCGAGAATTGATGTTCAGGCAGAGCTTGAGGCTCTTGAAAAAGAACAGGCAGCAAAAAAAGAAGCTGTTATTGAAGAGCCTGAGCATAAAGCAGAAATTACTATTGATGAATTTGATAAAACTGAGCTTCGCGTTGCAGAGGTTATTGCGTGCGAGAAGATTAAAAAAGCTAAAAAGCTTCTCAAGCTTCAGGTTGACCTTGGCTACGAAAAACGCCAGGTAGTAAGCGGTATTGCACTTCACTATGAGCCGGCTGACTTAATCGGCAAAAGAGTTATTCTTGTTACAAACCTCAAGCCTGTAACTCTTTGCGGTGAGGAAAGCCGTGGCATGATACTTTGTGCATCAAAGGGCGATAAGCTTTGCATCGTAACTCCTGCAGAAGATACCCCGCTTGGAAGTGAAGTTTGCTGATGCTCATTGACACACACGCACATTATTATGATGCACGCTTTGACGAGGACCGTGACGAGCTTTTTGAGAGGTTACAAAACCGGGGAATAGGCTATATTATAAACTCGGGCTGTACAATAAAGAACACAAAGCAGTGCATTGAAATGGCTGAAAAATATCCGTTTGCTTATGCTACGGCAGGGCTTCATCCGCAGTATGCAGACAGTGTAACGCCTGAGGATCTGGAAGAAATCCGCGAGCTTGCACTTCACGAAAAGGTTGTTGCCGTGGGCGAAATCGGGCTTGACTATCACTACGGGCAGGACAAAGAAAGGCAAAAGGAAATCTTTGCTCTGCAGATAGGTTTGGCAAACGAGATAAAGAAACCCATTGTAATACATTGCCGTGAGGCATGCGGAGACTGTCTTGACGTTTTAAAAGCAAATTACAAGGACGGGGGCGGTGTTATGCACTGCTTCAGCGAAAGCGTAGAAACGGCAAAAATTATATTTAATATGGGGCTTTTCATATCCGTCGGCGGAACGCTCACATTCAAAAACAATGTCCGCACGGTTGAAACTGTGCGCTATGCTCCGCTTGATAGGATAATGCTCGAAACCGATTGCCCGTACCTTGCCCCGGTTCCGCACAGGGGCGAGCGTAACAGCAGCCTGCATATTCACCATGTTGCAGAAAAAATTGCCGAAATCAAGGGCATATCTGTAGAAGAAGTTGCAGAAGTAACCACACAGAATGCAAAAAACTTTTTCAACATAAAGTAAAAAAAGACGATGTGAAAATCACATCGTCTTTTAGTTTGTAAATACTGCTTTATAAAACTTTATTTAAGAAATCTATAGTTCTCGGGTTTTGCGGATTTGAGAAAATCTCCTGCGGAGTACCCTCTTCCACAATTATGCCCTCGTCCATAAATAGTACACGGTCTGCAACTTCTCTGGCAAAGCCCATCTCGTGGGTAACGACAACCATCGTCATACCGTCCTTGGCAAGCTGTTTCATAACTGCCAGAACCTCGCCGACCATTTCAGGGTCAAGCGCCGAAGTAGGCTCGTCAAAAAGCATTATATCGGGGTTCATTGCAAGGGACCTTGCAATAGCAACTCTCTGCTTCTGTCCGCCCGAAAGCTGAGACGGATAGCTTTCAGCCTTGTCTGAAAGACCAACCGTTTCCAAAAGCCTGAGAGCCGTTTCTTTTGCCTCTTCCTTTGATGCTTTCTTAAGGTCGACAGGCGCAAGCATAAGGTTTCTTAACACGTTCATATTTGCAAACAAATTAAAATGCTGAAAAACCATACCGATGTTTTCGCGCACCTTGTTTATGTTAAGCTTCTTATCGCTTATGCGGTAGCCGTCTACCACAATCTCACCCGAGGTTATATTCTCAAGCTTGTTGATGCATCTTAAAAAGGTTGATTTACCCGAGCCTGACGGCCCGATAACGCAAACAACCTCACCCTCGCAAATATCTGTAGATATACCATTTAAGACGTTGTTGTGCCCAAAGCTTTTCCTGAGGTCTTTAATGTGAATTTTTATATTATTATGATTTGCGGCCACGGCTAAGTCTCCTTTCCAAAGCGTTTGCTACCTGCTGAAGTGCCAAAATAACAACAAGGTACATCACTGCAACAATCGCCCATATTTCAAAGGACCTGAATGTGAAAGAAATAACATTCTGCGCCTTGTTAACAAGCTCCGGAAAACCAATAACAGAAAGGATAGATGTGTCCTTAAGAGTTATTATAAACTGGTTTACAATGCTCGGAATCATATTCTTTATCGCCTGCGGAAGCACAACCCTGAACATTGAACGCCAGTAAGAAAGGCCAAGGCTCCTCGCCGCCTCCATCTGACCGGGGTCAATTGACTGTATGCCGGCACGGATAATTTCGGACATATACGCACCGCAATTAAGCGCCAGACAGATTGTACCTGCCTGTAGTGCGCTGAATATAACAGGGACACCAATATTTTTCAAGCCGTAAGGAATGCCGTAGTATACAAAGAACGCAAGAACTATCATCGGCACACCTCTTATAAGGTTAACATAAATTGCCGAAATAACCCTGCTTACCTTGTTGTCCACGACACTTGCCAGGCCAAAAATTATTCCCAATATACAGCCGAAGAAAAGTCCCCACAATGCCAGAACCAAAGTCTGACCCATTGCCGACAGTAAAAGAGGACCGTATTCATTGGCAAGACTAACCATTAAAACACACCTTCCTGATGTAAAAATAAAAGGGCACCGGAAAACCGATGCCCCTTTTTAAAGTTTAGCCGAGATACTTTGCGATTATCTCATCGTATTTTCCGTTTTCACGAATATTCTTAAGACCTGCGTTGAAAAGCTCAATAAGTTCCTGCTTGCTTTCATCAAAGATTGCGAATCCGTACTGTGCAGGCTCATTTTCTGTTCCTTCAACAAACTTCATATCAAGTTCGCCTATTTTGATGTTGTACTTGAGGATGGGTGTGTCATCAAGGCAAGCCTCCACCTGACCGCCCATAACAGCCTGATACATATCAGGTGATGTAGCGAATGTAACAACCTCAAAACCGTACTGATCCTTAATGCTTTCTGCATACTGGTTGCTCATTGTACCATTCTTAACAGCAACCTTTTTGCCTTTAAGGTCTTCGAAACCTTTTATTTCAGAATCCTTAGCAACTGCCATACCCTGTGTAGCATCGTAGTAGCCGTCTGAGAATGTCCAACCGCTTTCTTTTCTTTCATCAGTGATTGAAGCACCTGCAATCATACCATCAGCCTGACCTGCCTGGCAAGCTGCGATAGCTGCGTCCCAACCGATGTACTGAAGGTCATAAGTAAAGCCCTGGTCCTCTGCAATCGCTGCAAGAATTTCCATATCGATACCTACGATATTGCCGTCAGCATCCTGAAATTCGAACGGGCTGAAGCCCTTGTCTGTTGCAATAACAAAGTTCTTAGCATCGCCTGTCTGCTTATCTGCGGTGCAAGCACCAAAAGAAAGCACAAGAGCGAGCATACAAATTATAGCGAGTAATTTTTTCATATAAATACATTCCTTTCAAAAAATATACTCCAATAATAACATAAATTTACCAATAAGTCAATATTTTCTACACAAATGAAGTTTTATCCGAAAAATTAAAGCTTCATTGTAAGAGAAATACGTTTTTTCTCCTTATCAACATCAAGTATTTTCACCTTTACGATGTCGCCGATGCTTAAGACATCTGTCGGGTGCTTTATAAACTTGTCCGAAATCTGAGAAATGTGCACAAGCCCGTCCTGATGAACGCCGATATCCACAAATGCGCCAAAGTCGATAACATTGCGCACAGTTCCCTCGAGTATCATTCCTGCCGTAAGCTCGTCAAGCGACATACATCCACTGCGAAGAAGCGGCTTGGGAAGCTCATCACGCATATCTCTGCCCGGCTTTGAGAGCGTGTCGCAGATGTCATTTAGCGTAAACGTACCAATTTCAAACTCTGCACACACACTGTCTGCATCGCTTTTTGAAAGTCTGCTCTTTATATCGGCAAAGGAGCTTTTTTTAATTTCCTCGTCAGAATAGTTGCAAAGCGAGATTATTTTGCGTGCCGCATCATAGCTTTCCGGGTGAACGGATGTGTTGTCAAGAATTTCTTTTCCATCGGGAATACGCATAAAGCCCGCACACTGCTCAAACGCTTTTGCACCGAGCTTATTTACCTTAAGAAGCTCTTTTCTGGAATTAAAGCTTCCGTTTTCTTCTCGGTAGGATACAATATTTTTTGCAACCGCCGAAGAAATACCTGCTATGTAACTGAGAAGCGGGGCAGACGCAGTGTTAAGGTCAACACCTACGCTGTTAACGCAGTTTTCCACAACGCCGCCGAGAGCCTCTGAAAGTTGTTTCTGGTTACAGTCGTGCTGATACTGACCAACGCCTATTGAACGGGGGTCAATCTTAACAAGTTCGGAAAGCGGGTCCTGAAGCCTGCGTGCAATTGAAACTGCGCTCCTTAATGAAACATCATAATCAGGGAATTCTTCTGCACCGAGCTTGCTCGCACTGTAGACAGAAGCACCAGCCTCGGAAACCACCATATATTTAACGGGGTAGGAAATCTCGCCTAAAAGTTCTGAAATAAACTTTTCGCTTTCGCCCGTTGCAGTGCCATTGCCGATGGACACAAGCGTAACGCCGTTACGCTCAATCATTGCTTTGACCTGCTTTTTGGCTTTTTCTATGTCGTGATGTTCAAGCGTAAAGTAACCAACACCCGTTTCAAGCACCTTTCCCGTGCTATCCACTACCGCAAGCTTGCAACCTGTTCTGTAGCCAGGGTCAACGCCAAGCACAATGTGTCCTTTAACGGGCGGAACAAGAAGCAGATTCTTTAAATTCACGCTGAAAAGACCTATTGCCGAGGTCTGAGCACGCTCAGTAAGTACGCCACGGATTTCGTTTTCTATAGATGGGGCGATAAGTCGTTTGTAAGAATCCTCAACCGCATCTTCCAAAAGGCTGATAAGCTGAGTGTTATTTCCGGTTACAACCTGCTTTTTTATATAATCAGTAATAAGTTGAGGCTCAATCTCGATTTTAACGGAGAGAGCATCCTCCTTTTCGCCACGGTCCATCGCAAGAATACGGT
>JAZRPN010000100.1:0-23768 GCA_045649225.1 Clostridia bacterium
CTTACTGTTGAGAACGGTGAGCTTAAATATAAAGGTTTCGCCTGGGACAATATGAGCGCATCGGAACAGTTAAAGGTTGCAACAGCTATTGTGCGAAAGCTAAAGCCCGAGTGTGGATTTGTGCTTATTGACAAGCTTGAGCAGATGGATAGTGGCACACTAAATGAGTTTGGTAAGTGGCTTGAAGAAAATGAACTGCAGGCGATTGCAACACGTGTTTCTACCGGTGAAGAATGCAGTATCATAATTGAGGATGGACAAGCTCTGGAGAAAAAAGAAAATACACCAACATGGAAGGAAGGTACATTTTAATGAATATTTCAAAAGGTAAGGTTACAAAGGCACAGAAGGTAGTTGCTTACGGCCCTGAGGGAATTGGTAAATCAACATTCTTTTCACAGTTTCCCGACCCTCTGTTTTCTGATGTGGAGGAAAGTACGAGAGACCTAGATGTAAGAAGATTTACAGATAAGGCAGAAAGCTTTGCGGCATTATTGGAACAGGCAAAGTTTGTAAGAGATAACCCCGATGTTTGTAAGAGTTACATAGTAGATACTGCAGATTGGGCGGAACGTCTTGCAGTAAAGGATGTTTGCAACAGGGCAAATAAACAGGGAATTGAAGATTTTGGTTACGGCAAAGGCTATATGTATGTTTATGAGGAGTTCGGAAAGCTGCTAAATATTCTCAGCGAAATCGTAGATAAGGGGATCAATGTGGGAATTGCTGCACATGCGACTATGCGAAAGTTTGAACAACCAGACGAATTTGGCTCTTATGACCGTTGGGAGCTAAAGCTTATAAACTCACCAAAATGCAGTATAGCGGCTATGCTGAAGGAATGGGCGGATATGGTTTTATTCGCCAACTATGAAACATTTATCGTTACTGATGATAACAAGAAAGCAAAGGCTCAGGGCGGTAAACGTGTTATGTATACGTCTCATCACCCCTGTTGGGATGCGAAGAACAGAAAAGGTCTCCCGGAGAAGCTTCCCTTTGACTTTTCGCATATTGCACATTGCTTGCCAAGCGGTGAGGTATCACCTTCTATTAAAGAGGAAGTCCCTGCACCTAAGCAAGAAGTAGTGCCTAAGTTGGCAGAACACGCAGATGTTATTGACGATGAAAAGAAGAAAGCAATCCTAGCCCTGGGACAGCTAATGAGTGCTAACGGCGTTAAGGATAATGACATTCAGCACGTTGTAGGTATGAAAGGATACTTCCCTGCAGATATGCTTATTAAGGATTATCCCACAGAATTTATTAACGGGGTGCTCGTAGGAGCATGGGAGCAGGTTTATACACTTATTAAAACAGAAAAAGAAAATGCAATATAAAAATTAATTTGAGAAGGAGTAAAAAACAATGGAAAACTATAATAACAATAGTGCAGCAGCTCTTGCATGGGACAGCGTAATTCAGGAAGAGAGCAGTGGTTTCACACTGCTTCCTGCAGGTGAATATGATTTTACGGTTATAAGTATGAACAGAGGTTTCCACAACGGTAGCGAAAAGCTTCCTAAGTGCCCTAAGGCAGAACTTGAAATTGAGCTGACGGGAGCAGAGGGTACAACAAGGGTTAATCATAATCTGTTCCTTCATCAGAAGACGGAGGGGCTTCTTTCGGCGTTCTTTATCTCTATCGGTATGAAGAAGCACGGAGAACCTCTACAGATGAACTGGAATGCAGTTCCCGGAAGTCACGGCAGATGTAAGGTCAGAGTAAGAGAATGGAACAACGATAAAGGCGAACCGAGACAGAGCAATCAGATTGACCGTTTCCTTGACCCTGAAGATGAGGTTCCCTTTACATTGAATGAGCCGCAGCCTACGCCCTCTGCACAGCCGCCACAGACTTCAATGTTTACGCCGGGTAAATTCTGATGGGTGCAGTGACATTAAGACCGTACCAGGAGGAAGCACGCAGTGCGATACATACAGAGTGGAAGGACGGCCGTGCTCGCACGTTGTTGGTGCTTCCAACCGGATGCGGTAAGACAATGGTATTCGCCAAGGTTACTGAGGATTGCGTGCGTGAGGGTAAGCGGGTGCTTATCCTCGCTCACCGTGGTGAGCTTCTTGAACAAGCGGCGGATAAAATCAATAAAAGCACAGGACTTTGTTGTGCGGTAGAAAAGGCGGAGCAGACTTGTCTCGGCAGTTGGTTCCGTGTAGTAGTGGGAAGTGTTCAAAGCTTGCAGAGACCAAAGAGGTTAAACGAATTCCCAGAGGACTACTTTGACACTATTATAATTGACGAAGCTCATCACGTTTTGTCGGACGGTTACCTTCGTGTATTGGAACATTTCAACAGTGCAGAAGTTCTGGGAGTAACGGCAACACCTGACCGGGGTGATATGCGTAATTTAGGACAGGTATTTGAAAGCCTGGCATATGAATACACCCTTCCGAGAGCAATTCGTGAAGGGTATTTATCACCAATTAAGGCGTTGACACTTCCACTGAAGCTTGATTTAAGCGGTGTAGCAATGCAGTCGGGCGATTTTAAAGCGGCTGATGTAGGCACGGCATTAGACCCGTATTTGTATCAGATAGCAGATGAAATGATTAAGAATTGTAAAGACCGCAAAACGGTAGTTTTTCTTCCACTGATTAAGACATCGCAGAAGTTTTGCCAGATTCTTAATGAAAAAGGATTTAAGGCAGCAGAGGTAAACGGTGACAGTAGTGACAGAAAAGAAATACTGCGTGATTTTGATGAGGGAAAATACAATGTGCTTTGTAATTCAATGCTTCTTACGGAAGGATGGGATTGCCCTTCTGTAAATTGTATTGTGGTATTAAGACCTACAAAGGTGCGGTCGCTGTATTGTCAAATGGTTGGCCGTGGAACTCGCCTTTGCGAGGGAAAAGAGGATTTACTTCTTCTTGATTTCTTGTGGCATACGGAAAGGCATGAGCTGTGCCACCCGGCACACCTTATTTGTGAGAATGAGGAAGTTGCAAAGAAAATGACAGAAAACCTTGAGGAAGCAGGTTGCCCGGTAGATATCGAGGAAGCTGAATCAAAGGCTAATGAAGATGTTGTCGCTCAGCGCGAGGAATCTCTTGCAAAGACACTTGATGAAATGAAGAAACGCAAGAGAAACCTTGTTGACCCTTTGCAGTTCGAGATGTCTATTCAAGCTGAAGATTTGGCACATTATGTACCTTCCTTTGGTTGGGAGATGGCGCCGGCAAGCGATAAGCAGATTGAAGCCTTGCAAAAGTTCGGTATATTCCCCGATGAAATAGGCAATGCAGGTAAGGCGAAGCTTTTGCTTGACAGATTGCAGACACGCAAGGCAGAAGGGCTTACCACTCCAAAGCAGATCAGGCTTCTTGAAAAGATGGGATTTAATCACGTTGGCACGTGGCAATTTGATGCTGCAAGTAGGTTGATATCAAGAATTGCTGCAAACGGGTGGCGTGTTCCGAGAGGGATAGAACCGGCAACATATACAGGAGAATAATATGATGTATGAACAGAAAACAGATTTAATTGAAGTACTTGAATATATAGACCCTGCCGGATGTACATACCAGGAATGGGTGAATATAGGTTTCGCCCTTCAACATGAAGGGTACGACTGTTCCGTATGGGAGGATTGGTCGAAACGTGATATTGCACGATACCACGAAGGAGAATGCGGTCAGAAGTGGAGGAGTTTCCGTGGTGCACCGTCTCCTGTTACTGCAGGCACTATAGTTCAAATGGCAAAGGATAATGGGTGGAGTCCTTCATCGGGGCTCCACGAGCTTGATTGGAATGACGTTATCGGTAAAAAGGATGATTTGGTTGTTATCAACAGAAACTACCTTGAGGGCACTGAAATTCAGGCACCTAAAGTGTGGAACCCCGTTGAGCAGATTACTACATATCTGAACACTCTTTTTGATGTATCGGATTGCATCGGTTATGTATTTGAATGTTGGCAAAACGAGGACGGAAAGTTTCTTCCAAGTAAGGGTGTGTGGTCCAGAACTGCAGGGGAACTTATACGTGAGCTGAATGACTGCAAGGGTGACATCGGTAGCGTATTTGGTGACTATAATCCCGAGGCAGGAGCGTGGATACGTTTCAATCCTCTTGACGGTACAGGTGTACGCAATGACAATGTAACGGAATACCGCTATGCTTTGGTGGAATCTGATGAAACGGATATAAACCTGCAGCACAGTATTATGAGAGAGCTTGAATTGCCGATTGCTTGTTTGGTGTATTCAGGTGGAAAAAGCCTGCACGCTATTGTGCGTATAGATGCACCAAACTATGAAGAATACAGAAAGCGTGTGGATTTTCTTTACAAGGTATGTCAGAAGAACGGAATGAAGATTGACAGTCAGAACAGAAACCCGTCAAGATTGTCACGCATTCCCGGTGTCACCAGAGGTGATAAAAAACAATTCCTCATAGATACCAACATAGGACAGCCGAGTTGGGAAGCTTGGCGTGAATGGATTGAGGGCATAAATGATGATTTGCCTGACCCTGAGGGGATGGAAGATATATGGAACAACCTTCCCGAACTTGCACCACCCCTTATTGACGGAATTTTAAGACAAGGGCATAAGATGCTCCTTGCCGGGCCTTCGAAGGCTGGTAAGTCTTTCGCTCTGATAGAGCTTTGCTGTGCCATTGCTGAGGGTAGAAACTGGCTTGGATTCAATTGTGCCAAAGGAAAGGTTTTATATGTAAACCTTGAGCTTGACCGTGCAAGTTGTTTGCATCGTTTTAAGGATGTATATACGGCACTTAATTGGGAAGCTCGTAACCTTTCAAACATTGATATATGGAACCTGAGAGGTAAATCAGTACCTATGGACAAGCTTGCACCCAAGCTGATACGCAGAGCTGCCAAAAAGAACTACGCAGCAGTTATCATCGACCCTATATACAAGGTTATAACAGGTGACGAAAACAGTGCAGAGCAGATGGCTAATTTCTGTAATCAGTTTGATAAGGTATGTACGGAGCTTAAATGTGCGGTCATATACTGCCACCACCACAGCAAGGGAGCGCAGGGCGGTAAGAGAAGTATGGACAGAGCTTCGGGAAGCGGTGTATTTGCACGAGACCCTGATGCACTGCTTGACATGGTGGAGCTTGAACTTTCGGAAAGCGTTATTAAGCAGCAGAAGAATGCTGCAGTTTGTCAAGTGTATATGCAAGAGCCGGAACTTGAAGATGTAGGGCAGGACGAAGCATTAAGCTCCAAGGTGCTTGCAGAGCTTGCCAAGAAACGAATTTACGGACAGAGGTATGCAGACCTTATCGAGAGGGTAAAAGTGGCGGAGAAAGCCGCTGAGAGCTTCACGGCGTGGAGGATAGATGCAACGCTCCGTGAGTTCCCGAAGTTCCCTGCGGTAAATGTGTGGTTTAAATATCCCCGGCACGAATGCGACAATATAGGCATACTTGCTGACATCGAGCCTGAGGGTGAGCGTGCTCCGTGGAAGAAAGGTACTGACGGTCGAAAAAAACAAGCTGAAAAGCAACGAAAAAGTCTTGATTCGCAGTTAGAAATTGCTTATGCTGCTTTGTCAATAGATGGAGAAGTAACCGTTGATGCACTTGCTGATTATTGGGAAATAACATCAAAAGCAGTGAAAAACAGAGTGAATAATCACAAAGATTTTTATTATAAAAACGGTGTTGTTTATAACAGAAATAATGAAAATTAAGGGGTGGAAGTGACCTTAAATTTATGGTGACTTCCAGGGGTGGAAGTGACCTTGATTTTAAGGTGACTTCCACGGGTGGAAGAATTATATATATATTCTATATATATAATTTCCTTCCCCGACAAGTCAGGGGGAAAGAAGTCGTGCGACAGCTTACGCACGACGACTCCTTCCCCTGCCACTGACAAAAAAGAATTTTTCCCGAAGAAAGGAAATGTAAAAAAATGGAAGAAAACAGAATGCAATTTTTTATGCCGATGAAACCGCCGACAAAAACATATCAACAGAAACGACTTGGCGTTGACAAAAAAGGTAAACCGTTTACATATGAGGATGCAGAGCTTAAGGCAGTTCGTCAGAAGCTTATGGCACACCTGGGGAAGCGCGTTCCGAAGAAGCCCTTCGAGGGACCGATACATTTTATCGCAAAATGGTGCTTCCCGATTACGGGTAAACATCTTCCCGGAGATTGGAAAACAAGCAAGCCAGACACGGACAACCTTCAGAAGCTTCTGAAGGACTGTATGACAGACTGTGGCTACTGGAAAGATGATGCACAGGTAGTAAGTGAAATAGTGCAGAAGTTTTACTGTGATGTGCCTGGGATATTTATTGTTGTGGAGCAGATTCCGGAAAGCAAGGTGTAAGACATGAGAATTTGTGAATATTGCGGTGCAGAGTTTGTACCGAAACAAACGAGAAGTAAATATTGTAGCAGGGATTGTTCGTTAAAAGCATACAGGGAGAAGCGGTCTAAGGTTGAAGAAAAGAAATGCCTGATATGCGGAAGGCCATTTATACCAAGCCGTAAGAACGTAAAATACTGCAGTGATGTATGCCGTATGAAGGCGGCGGATGACCAAATATGAGCAAGCATAAAACGTAAACAGGTTGAAAGGACTCCTATAAAGTGTAAACATTGTGGTATTGAGTTTGTTCCAAGACATAGAAATCAGTTGTTCTGTTGCGTGCGCTGTGGATACGAATATCGCTATGAGCACGCTCCCAAGAAAGAGCCTACAGGATATAAACCACGAAAATGTGTAATCTGTGGAAAGGAGTATATCCCGGTTACAGGGCAACAAAAGTATTGCGGTGAGGAATGCTCCAAAGAGGCTATACGCCGAAATCACTCAAAGTATCAGTATAGCAAAAAACCGCCTAAGGAGACAAAGCCAAAGACACCAAAAATAAAGATGTCTCCTGCATCAAGGCGGTTTGCAAAAATGTCACTTAGGGAAATATCGGCAGAGTGTGCGAGGTTTCATATCTCATACGGACGGGCACAGGTCGCTGCCACGAATAATATGCTGCCTGAGGATTGGGGGTTACAAAGGTGACAGATAACGATATTATAAAGGCTTTGGAGTGTTGTTGTAAATCAAACACTAATGATTATTATTGTGAAGGTTGCCCATACGAACAAACAGAACTTTGTGCTGCTGTTCTTTCAAAAGATTGCCTTGACCTAATCAACCGCCTGCAAAAAGGCAATAAGGAAAAAGACGAGATGTTAAAGGCGCAGGCTGATACGATATTCTTATATGAGCGAATCATAAAGGATAAAAACACAGCGATAGAGAGGTTGAAAGACAAATTATTCTTATCACTACATACAGACACCGCTAAAAGGAATATTGAGGCTGAAGCAATAAAGAGGTTTGCGGAAAGAGTGTTGAAAATAGTCACATTAAGGGGCAGGCAAAAAGACTATTTTGACAACCTTGTAAAAGAAATGACGGAACAATAAACTCGCAATTCAAAGGCGATGAAAGAACGATTTTAACAGGAGGTATATAGGTGGAAAACATAAAGAAAGCAATCAAGCACTTTGAATGTGTAAAAAGTGATGCAGTTGCGGTATTAGATAGCGGATTTGGTACAAAACCAAACGAGAGCAACACTGTATATAAAAATCGAAAATTATATGCTGAGCTTGCTATAAATGCACTTGATAAGCAGATACCGAAGAAATTTGGGGTGTGGAACGGTAATTGTTGTTGCCCTGCTTGTAATAAGTTATTCGGTCCTTATACTGAATTAAAAAAATTGATACATTGGGAAATGCCATATTGTAAGTATTGCGGACAGGCTTTAGATTGGAGTGATACAGATGTGTGAATATCAGAGAATAAACCCTAATAACCCAAAGGAGCTTCCGATGTGTGCGGTAGATAACAAACTTTGTGTATACTGCATTCTTGGAAATGCGAAAACATACAACGAAGCAAAAGAAAAGGAGAAAGCAAATGAAAGTTTTGTAAAATAATGCCCGATGCTTTTACTTGTAGGGCTTGTTCAGATTTGGCAGAGAGTTGTGGAGCAGTACCGGATTGCGACTCTTGCGAAAAAGAATACGAAATTTTTGAAACTGTTCACGGCTTTTGGGGAGCTTATGTTGTAGTTGTAAAAGACGGTAAGTTTGAAAAAGTGCCGATGTGTAGAGTTTACGATATCAAGGAGGTGAAGGAATGACAACCGATAAACAGCGTGAGAGATTGGTGGAGTTGTTGGTAGAAGCATCTTCAGAAGCAGGGAAGCATTTTCGTGAAACCACGAAAAAGGTACTTGCTGAAAAAGGTCGCTTTAACAGCAAGGAAGATATTGACCGCCGAAATATATATGAAATCGAAGCCGACTACCTTCTTGCAAATGGTGTAATTGTACCGCCTGTTAAGTATGGAGATAAGCTTTATATTATTACCGAAGTTTCAAAAACAATAGTTGAAACTATTGTTATAGGAGTATGGATATACGAGGAGAGCTTTACAGTTTTAACTATCCACGGAAACATTCTTAATGATAGTTTCGGCAAAACAGTATTTCCCACCAAAGAAGAAGCAGAGCAGGCTTTGAAACAGAGAAGGGTAGATGAAGAATGAAATATATAATAAAAATGTCAAATGGATATGGAAATTTTGCTATTCACAGCGAAGTTGATAGCGAAGAAATTGCAAAAGAAAAAGTGCAACAGTTAAAGGAAAGTCAATCTCGTTATGATAACCATTATTGGTATGAGCCGAAAGAGAAAGGCGGTGCGGAGTGATGCCGTGTGAAAATTGCAATAATTATCTTTGTAAAGCATACAAGGGTCGGTGTAGAAAATATCTTTACTATGCATTTATAAAAAGATTTGTGAAAGCGAGGAATAAGTGATGGCAAGGTATATTGATGCGGATAAGTTGTTTCGATATGTAGACGAACAGACACATCTGTCAAAGGGCAAGCTTGCACAGTATATTCGTGAGAACCACACCACTGATGTTGCGGAAGTGAAGCACGGGGAGTGGTTAAGGCAAAACGGTGGATTTTTCTTCTTGTGTTCTGTTTGCGGTAAGGCAGCAGCGACAAAGGGAAACTATTGCCACAGTTGCGGAACTCAAATGGACGGAGGGAGCTGACATATGCAAAACCTAGAACAAACAATCCGTAACGCTATATCAGGTATGTTTACAGTGAATTTAGCAGAGGAAGTTGTTAGCCGAGTTGTACGGGCGATTGAAGGGAGTGGTAAAAGCTATGAAAAGGAAAAATCTTGAGAAGCAAGCTGAGGCGCGACTTCAGAGGATAAATGATTTAGAATTTCTGCTTGGCAAGAGAAAAGCAGAGATAAAAGACCTTAAGGAAGAGGCTGAGGGATATAAGCAGGTTATTGGTATTTTGGAAGCATTCATTATAGAGGGTGTGGAAAAAAAGGGTGAGGTTAGAATCCCTATCAAAGAGCTCAGCAGGGGGCTGAGTGTGGGGTATAATATAGATATTAACGAGGATATGTATGTGATTACCAAAAGAGGGTGATGAGGGTGGCGATAATAATGTGTTGTCCGTATTACATAAGAGAGGTGCAGATAAATAAGCTCAGGAGGGGAATTCTGTGTGAGGGCGGAGAGATTCGCTTTGCAAGTAAAGAGACTCGTAGGGAGTTTGTCTATCCATTATGCGCTTCTGTTAATGGATATGTTAATTGCCCCATATATAAGGCGTTAAGTGAGGGGACGGATGTATAAGTACATCTGTCCTTTTTTAATGGAGCACGGAAAAAGTAGGTGACGGTGGTATAATTACAGGTACAAAAGAGGTGGGAAACCGATGGCAAAAGGAAAATATGAGAAGTGGCTTGAGCCAGATGGCTTACTACTTCTTGAAGCGTGGGCACGTGATGGATTGACTGATGAGCAGATAGCCAAAAATATGGGAATCAACAGAAGGACATTAAACGAATGGAAAAACAAGTATCCTCCCATTTCTCTCACCCTAAAAAGGGGGAAGGAAGTAGTTGATTATGAGGTTGAGAATGCGTTGCTCAAGAGGGCACTTGGGTATTCTTATGAAGAAGTAACAAGAGAAGCTCAAATGAACCCCAAAACAGGAAAGTACGAGCTTGCAGTAACTAAGGTTGTGACTAAAGAAATTGTTCCTGACACTACTGCTCAAATCTTTTGGCTGAAAAACCGAAAGCCCAATGCATGGAGAGACAAGATAAAAGAAATAGAGGGAGAGGAAAGAGAGCATACCGGGGTTGTAATGATGCCGGAGGTTATAAACGATGGAGCACTACACGAATAAAAAAGTGTGCTAAAATTAATTCATGATAACAGAAAGGAGCTATTTTATGAATAGCAAATTTATGGCTCTTGACATTCAGAGATTCGCAGAGGGCGGAGCTGAAGGTTCAGGAGCGGGCGAAAGCGCGGCAGTCGCCCAGCCGCAAAATTCGGGCGAAGCTGCAGCGGAAAACGCAGCGGCAAACAATACTTCCGTCGCCGGGGAGAATACAGATGCTAACGCAGAAGGCACAGACGAGGTTACTCTTGACAGTATCTTTAAAAAGTATCCGGAACTTAAAAGAGAAGCAGACAAGAGAACACAGAAAGCCGTGCAGGGGCGTGTGCATCAGATTAATAAGTCAATGCAGTCGCAAAACGACATCATTGACAAGCTGATGGTGCATCACGGGGCGAAGAATATTGAGGAGCTTTCAAAAAAGCTTGATTCAGCTCTCCCCGAAGAGTTTGCCATTCAGAACGGCATGAGTGAAGAGATGGGAAAAGAGCTTCTCGATTTGAGAGTCAGAAGAATGCGTGATGCCAGGATGCATGAGTTCTATGAGAATCAGCAGAAGGCTGAAGCTCAGTTTAACACATGGCAGAATGAAGCCAATGATGTGAAAGCTGTGTATGCAGATTTTGACCTTGAGAAAGAGCTTGAAAATCCAGATTTCCGCCGACTTATAAGTGCCGATGAAAGATACCGCATGCCGATGAAACAGATATACGAGATGATACATCATGATGAGCTTGTTGAAGCGGCTAAAAAGGATACTGCAGCGGCGTATGCAAAGAGCACAGCGCAGATGCAGTCGAGACCGAGTGAAAACGGTCTTGGCAATCAGGCAGCGGTAAACGGTCAGAAGGATGTGTCCAAGCTGACCAAGAAGGAACGCGCAGAGCTTGCGAAGAGAGCGCAGCGCGGAGAAACTATTACATTTTAACGGTGGTTAGAGAGAATCCCTCCACCGCAAGCGGTCCCCCTCCCTTTAGTCAAGGGAGGCTATAAAACAAGAAAGAAGGATGTGAAAAGATTATGTTTAGATTGAATATTCAGCATTTTGCTGCAGGGGAAGTTGTACATACTACTTCCGGTGTGGCGGCAAACAGCACAGGTAACATTACTCCCTACGGGGAGAGCGGCGGTCTTGCTGCCGAAATGAAAACCTATTACTCTGACTATCTTATTGATATGGCAGAGCCTAAATTGGTACATGACCAGTTCGGTCAGAAGGTGCCGATTCCCAAGAACAAGGGTAAGGTAATCGAGTTCCGCAAGTATGACCCCCTTCCCAAAGCATTAACGCCCCTTACAGAGGGTGTGACTCCTAACGGTCAGAAGCTTGACGTTAAGACTGTAACAACCGAGGTTAAGCAGTACGGTGGTTTCATCGAGCTTTCCGACCTTGTTCAGCTTACAGCTATTGACAATAACCTTGTTCAGGCTACAAAGCTTCTCGGAGGTCAGGCAGGAAGAACACTTGACACCATTGTAAGAGAGGTTCTTGCGGGCGGTACAAATGTGCAATTCGCAGAAGGTCAGGTTGACAGCCGTGATGCTCTTGAGCGTGGTGAGGGCGGTCACTATCTTACGGTGAATGCTATTCGTATGGCGGTACGCACACTTAAGAGACTCGATGCAGAAACCATTAACGGAAGCTACGTGGGTATTATTCATCCCGATGCGGCGTATGACCTTATGAATGACCCCAAGTGGATAAATGTAAAGACATATTCTGACCCCGAGGGTATCTATCAGGGCGAAATCGGTAAGATTGAAAATGTGCGTTTCGTAGAAACCTCCGAAGCAAAGATTTTCGAGGGTGGGGGCATGGACGGTGCTGACGTTTACGCTACCCTTATTATTGCTGATAATGCCTATGGTACAACGGAGATTTCCGGTGGAGGTCTTCAGCATATTGTTAAGCAGCTCGGCTCTGCCGGTACTGCAGATCCTCTCGACCAGAGAGCAACCGCAGGTTGGAAGGCCACAAAGGGTGCTGTAAGACTCGTTGAGCCTTATATGGTTCGTATTGAGACGGTGGCAAGTTTGTGATAAGTGGAGGTAGTAAAAATGGCTAAGAATGTAAAAAATACTGAAGCGGTAAAAAATACTGAAGCGGTAGAAAATACTGAAGCGGTAGAAAATATCGCGAAAGAACCGAAACCTGAAAAGAAAACCGAAAAGATTACTCTTTTCAAGGATAATAAAGATTACAAGGATGATGTATTCGTTTGCATAAACGGAAAAAACATTGTTGTAAAGCGTGGAGAAGAGGTTGAAATTCCCGAAAGCTACGCAAAGGTTCTGAAGCAGTCTATGGCTCAAGACAGAAAAACAGCGGCAATGATGGATGCGGAGCAGGATAAGTTCCGTGCAGAGGCTGCGAAAAGAGGGTAAATGAACCGCAAAGGCGGGGCGGATAATCGCCTCGCCTTTTTTGTTAAGTAGGTGAGGAAAATGAATGCGAGAGAAGTAGTTGAAAAGGCAAAAAAGTCGGGAACGGTAGGCGGCGTTGCTAATGATATGCTTTATTATGCGTTGGAACGGCTGGAAATAATGATTCAGAAGCTTACAGGGACTCACTTTAAGGAATTTGAAAAAGAAGTGCCGCTCCTTGCATGCGGCGGAGGTGTGGCAGTAGGCTTTGACGATATGTACGACCTTTACGTAAAGCGTGAAGCGTGTATAATCCGCGAGGACTGGGAGTGCTACGGAAATTATAATGCTCTTTTTGACATTGAATGGGAAAAATTCAGGAAAGAGTATATAAGGAACCGTAAACCACACCAGCAAGGCTTTATTCCTGATTGGCGGTGGAATTAAATGCGGAATAATGAAGTACAGGAATTACACGCAAGTCAGATTATTTTTGATGATAAAAGGACACTTCAAGAGGTTATAGCGTCAATTAATGCTAAAATTGATGCTATATCGGCAACACAAACCGAAGCAACAACACTAACGGAAGAAGGTGAAAGCAATGAGTAATAGATTTGATCCAAACAAAGATTATATGGAAGAGATGAAAAAAGCGGCTGCTTCCGGTGATTCAACCGGGTTTGATGCAGCGCAGACGGCCAGAAACGCAAAGATTGATGCAGGCGGTCTCGGATATGCGAGAACAAATTACACAATGAGTGATTTTGCAAAGCAGAATGGGATTTCTTCGGTTCCTGCGGTTGGTGCAAAAGTGAACCCTAATCCCGGAAGAATGTGGAGTCCCGATATTAACCACACGCAGGAGAGCATCAATGCCGCAATGAACGGAAACATTCCGGGAGCAATGTACCACGAGAAGCTGCATAATGACAAGGACGGTGCTTTAGGGCTCGGATATGGTGCAAGCGGTATATGGAATTACCAGGACTATCAGGGACTTGGAGGACTCCGCGAAGCCAAGTATAACGAGATTCAGGATTATTTCGACAACGGATTTCAGTATGATTACCGTGACGATGAGCAATATCAGGCGCTAAAGAGGCTTAAAGAGAAAGAGGCTGACAAAGCATATAATGACGGGTATGCGGCGCTTTCAAGGCAATTTGAGGGCGATATTCCCGTCAATATGATTAATAAGCTTCTTACGACAAAGAGCGAGATTAAAGATCAGGCGGATAGTTACATTCCCACTCTTAAACAGATGGCGTATGACATGTATATGAATAAGGGAAATCAGCTATACAACCAGTACGGATTGCTTGATGCTCTTGAGAATCAGCAATACCAGAGATTCTATGGCGACCGTGACTTTGTGGCGCAGGGCGTAAACGATGCATGGACCAGACAGTATCAGCTTGGCCGTGATGCGATAGGAGACGAAAGGTATAGCAAGGAGCAGGATTATGTGAAGGACATTGACAGAAGAAATTGGATTGCTGATATGGCGTCTATGGAATTTAATTCCGACCCGACTATCAGCTGGGAGGAAGCAATGAAGAGAGCCGAGCAGAGGTACGGGTATTGACAATCCCTCCGTCACCTGCGGTGACACCTCCCTTTACACAAGGGAGGCTGGTGGTCGGAGAAAAAAGTAAGCGGGAGGGGATTGAACCCCTCCCTTACGATTATAAGGAGATGAGGAAATGAAGACAAAAAAGGGAATCCTTAAGGAGCTTGAAAATCTGAAAAATCCTACTGCTCTCAATAAGGTTTTTACAGAGGATTTGAAGAAAACAAAAGAAAAGACCGAAGAGGAAAAGAAGGATATAAAAAAAGAGTTTGGCAACGATTCTGATTCATCACCACAAAAAGGAAATATTGAATTAAGTCCTGCAAGGAAGAAAGCAGAGCCTGTTGTATTTAATACCCAGGAAGAAGTTGACAGGTACAGAGGTTCTCTGGCAAAACAATATTTAGATGATTTAATAAAGCCTACGAATTTTAATAATGTGGCTAAGTGGGAAATGCAACGCTTTGGCATAGAGAAGCAGTATGAGGAACGGGAACAAAGTCCGTACTTCGGGAAAAGCTATGATGAGCTTACAAGGCTTCGCAGCGGAATTGATGGAGATTTACGCAGAGGAAAGATAACAAGAGAGGAAGCTGATAAAGAAAAAAATACTATTGATTTGTGGAGAGTTCGTACCGCCAATAAGAGCGAGCTTGAGGAAATAAGGAAAGAGGCGGAAGAAAACAAGAATTATTATCTGAAAGCTGCAGGGGAAGCTCTAAGGACTCGTACCGGCTACAACAGAGGACTGTATTCCACAGATTTAGCAGATTTAAAAGAAAAAAATCAGAAAGACCTCGAATACAATCAAGACAAGCTGGAGGTATATAGTAACCTTATTGCTGAGATTGACGGAAGATTAACAGACTTCGAGATGGAAGCTGAGTATGATAACACACTGCTTGAATTTGGAGAAATTGCTATTAAAAGCGGTGCGAGTGATGAGTATATACCGACGAAATATGCGAAAGAAAGCCCTAAAATTTTGGTAGATCCTCACGATGTTATCAACGCCTACCATAATGGGAATGAGAAAAACATAGGCGAGATTAACCAGATATATGAAAATAATTACGATATGCTCACCAAAGGTGAGTTGAAACTATACAATACTCTCTATAACAACAATCCGGAAGACGCAAGAAAATATTTGCAAAGCCTCAGAACTACGCTGCAAAAGAGAAAGGCTGATGAGGAAGTGCAAATGTGGAGCGAGTTTGCTGATAAGAATATGCTTACAGGAACGCTTGCCAGTGCAATTTCGGTAGGTCAGAACGCCAGCTCTGCGATCCCCTCCTTAATAGACAACACTCTTGATTTAATCACAAAAGGAAAGATTGATACAAATGACCCATATTCCAGAAATATCAGAAACTCGCAAACGATAAGGTCAACAGTAAGCGAGAACTGGGAAAAGTTTGGAGTCGTTTATAATGCAGGAATGAGTATGATTGACAACCTTGTTAATATAGCTACTTTTGGCGGCACGGGGGCAGCAAGCAAGCTGGTGGCTGCTAATCTTGCAAGTAATGCGGCATCAAGCGGTATGATTTCCGCGGCAGAGAGAGGCGGAAATAATTTTCAGATTATTACAAGCGGTCTTGCGAACGGTCTAGCGGAATATATTTTCGAGAAATATTCGCTGGATAAGGTTTTTGATATAAAGAGTGCGAGAGGCATAGGAAATATCATTAAAACAACACTAGCTCAAAGCGGGATTGAAGCCAGTGAGGAAATATTTACCGAAACAGCAAATATCTTGACAGATGCCATTATAATGCAGGGAAAAAGCGAAAATAATGAAAAACTCCGTGAATATGTTATGCAGGGAATGAGCTATGAAGATGCTTCAAAAAAGGTTTTACACGATTCAATTACACAGATTGCATTAGCGGGGGCTTCGGGATTTCTTGCCGGCGGAATGATGGGCGGTGGCGCAACTATGCTTAATAATGCGAGCAGGGCGAGCTATATTACACGTGAGGGCGAGCGAATGATAAAGAATCCGCAGTTATTTAACAAGGTGCTTGAGGTTGGTATTGCTAATAATAATGGAGAGGCAAAATATACTGCTGAAATATTGCAGGAAGGAATGAAAATCGATTCCAAGCAAGCAGGGAAGGTGCTTTCCTCTATTATTGAGCAAAGTATCGAAAATGACGGCGGTATGATTAATATAATGCAGCTCATCGGCACGATTGAAGGAAGAGGCTCAAGCTATATCGGCTCTATGGAATCTATTGATACGGCGAAGGCTGTAATGCATATGGTACAGGGAAAGGCAACGGAAGTTGACAACGCACTGCTTCAAAGAAGCGATGGCGCAACAACTCTCCTGACTGCAATCGAGGGCAACGAAAAGGCGTGGAGTAAGGTTAAAGAAGCTGCAGGGAGGGAGCTTGCTCCCCAAAGCGAAGATATAGACAATGGAACCCGGTATAAGTATGCGGAAGATGTTGAGCGAGGGGCAAAAGAAAGTGGAATAGGCATAGAAAAACCTGTAGAAGAATATCCGTATGATACAAAAAAAGTAATCAAGGATTATATCGTCAGCACAAATGAGAATCTTCTTGAAAAAGCAAAAAAATTCCGCACTGACAAAAATGCGGAATTTGAAAGAATTAATCTGTCACAAGTTTCATCAAAAGAGGTTGCAGACATAAAAAGACTTACAGGAGCAGATGTATCAGGTTATCGGCACGCAATTAACTCAACATCGTTAATTCATATAGAAAACAGGCACGGACAGAATGGCAAGCATGATACCACAATGGCAAATCTCGAGGATGTGGCAAGGGTTGAATATGTTCTTGAAAATTATGATAGTGTTGAGGTTTTAAAAAATGAAAAAGGAGAGGCTGTTTATAGTAAAGAATTTAGAGACGCAGATAATAGTCCGGCTCCTTTGCTTATTTACACAAAAAAAATAAACGGAACCTATTACAGTGCCGTTGCTGTTGCCGAAAACTCATACAAAAAGATGTGGGTAGCTACCGCGTATATTTCAAAAAATAAAGAAGGTATTACGCAAGAGCTGCATGATGAATTATCATCCTTGAGCACTACGTCCGAAACGAACCTTGCTTCTCTACCTTCTAATGAAAGTGTACCACAAAATGAAACTGTTGTCAAGGACGGAGAAGTTTATTCACAGGGCAAGAAGGTAAGCATTCCCGAAAAGGCAAGAGTTGTGAAAGGAATTGTTCTGAACGAAGAAAGCCTCGAGTTCAGAAGAAAGAATCCTAAAGGGTACAAGAATGTAGAAATGCTTGCACAGGACCTTGGTATGCGTGTGATGTACGTAAAAGGACTCACAGACAGCGAAGGACAGGCTCTTGACGGGATTATCACAAGCGAGGGTATCTTTATTAACATCGAGACTAAAAACCCGTCTAAGTTTGCAGCAACGCACGAATTCAGCCACAGAATGAAGCAGGCATCACCCGAAACATGGCAGAGGTATCAGGACTTCGTCATAAACCGCCTAAAAATGGACGGAAGGTATTATGCTGTATTTGACAAAAAGGCAGCGGCATACGGCAATTCTAACGAGAATTATATCAATGAGGAAATTGCAGCGGATTATATCGGAGAGCTCTTCAGTAACGAAGCGGAGCTTGCAGATTTTATCCGAGAGAGCCGACGTGATGCGGTGACTATACGTGATATCTGGTACTCTATACTTGACAAGCTCGGACTTCTTGAAGAAAAGAAAAAAGCACAGCTTATGTGGCGCGATGCCTACAGGGAAGCAGTGCTGAATGTTAAAGAGGGCAAGGTCGGGGAGTATAGAGGGAATAAAAACCTCTACGCTGGAAATAGAGCTTTGACGGCAGATAATTCTCTGTGGAGAAAAGCTATAAAAATGCAGAAGGATGGCGCAAGCAAGGAGAATATTCTAAAAGAGACCGGCTGGTTTGTTGGCCGTGACGGTAAATGGCGGTTTGAGATAAATGATAAAGATGCTGTATTTAATAAAGAGGGAGTATTTGACGAAAACCGAGTAGGGCTATTTCCGCCCGGCGTTGGAGTTCTGAAGGAGGTACTTCAACACGAAAAGCTTTATGAAGCGTACCCTGATTTAGAGTATATGCTTGTTGCTTTTTCAAAAAACATGGAAGATGATGTTAAAGGTGGTGTTGCAGGAAATAAAATAATAATTCTTAATGCCAACAGAGAGGATAGCTTGATAAAGGCAACCTTAATTCATGAGATCCAACATGTGATTCAAAACATCGAAGGCTTTTCAAAAGGTACCATGGGAGAAGCAATACAGAAGGAAGATGCACAAGGACTGATAATTAAAGAAGTTAGAAATCGTAGAGATGAAATTTTGAAATCATTAAGCAAGGAAGACCGCAAGTTATATGATGAGTATTATAAATTTCAGGAGAGTCTAAATTTCTATCCATTGATGCATGATGATGAGAACGGAGATATAGAGGAATATCTGCGAAAAAGAGATGTGTTCGATGACTTGGCAAGGAGAATGAAAGGAAAAGCTTGGGCGAGCAAAATAAAAAGATATACGCAATGGTTAGCACATCCGGATATATATTATGAAACACTATATTATAATACTGCAGGAGAAGTAGAAGCCCGAGACGCAGCGTCCCGCATATCTATGAAGGACAGCGAAAGAAGAGAAAACTTCCCATACCTAGGAAACGAAAACACAATACTTGTCGAGGAAATGTTTGACAAAAATTTTCAGAACAATTTATTAGCCGACAGAGAAGTTTCGGAGCAGGGCAAGATAAATACATATGATAAAAGTGGGTCAGGAGAATATACAGAACAAGAATATAAAGATTTCGGATGGGCAAGGGCAAATAACATATTGAACGAGGGACAAAATACTGATTATCGCTCAAAGTTTGCTATGGCGAAAAGCGGACACGCTAAATTTCCGAAAACTAAAAATGGAGAATATATTATTCCTGTAAGCAATATTTACGATTCATATGAGGAAGGAATAAATAATGTTTTAGTTTTTGCGAAGGGAAAAATTGACAAACCCATAATAACAAGTATAATAGAAATATACGAATATGAAGAAACAGAAATTGATAAGATAAGGAGAACTATATATGAACTGGAACGGAGAGGAATACAGCAGACGACTGGAGGCGTTATCAGACGATACTATGCGGATTCTTTCGAAGTTAAACACTACGAAGAGTATATCCAAAGCAGCAGAAGCAATAATGACAACAGAATCGGAAGAGGAGATAGTAAAGAAACTGCTGAAAATAAAGGCGGAGCAGGAGTCAGAAAATCTGTAAGCGGTACCCGACTCAGTGAAATCGAGAGTTCTCCTGCAGAGGAAAGTGTTGATGGCACTACTGATGAAACTAACTCGCAGAAATTCATAAAGCCCGGGGCAGAGCCGAGACGTGATGTGAAAGTGCCTGAGAGCGTGAAAGAGGGTACAAAAGTGCGGCAGTTTGCCAGAACGGCGGCAGAGGCGGAAACGCTGAGTGATGAAACGGCAGAGGGTGTACTTGAAAACGTGGAGAAGGGCAAATTCAATTACACTCCTATATCGAACAAGAATGCGATGAAAAATGCGTATGCTTCGCTTGATGCTATGGGAGTTGAATGGGTAGAAAAGAAGGTAAACGGTGCGATTTCCTCCCACAGTCTGGATAAAGAGACGGTAGCATTGGCAGAGGTGCTGATGCAGAGGTACAGCGAGGAAGGACAACAGGAAAAGGTGCAGAAGCTGATTGTGGATTTCGCAGCAGAAGGTACACGTATGGGACAGAGCATACAGGCAATAAGTATGCTGAAAAAGCTGGATAAGAATTATGAGTTAGCTTACATCGACAAGGTTGTAGAAAACCTTAGAGAGGAAATTATCGAGAAAAACAACAAGAAGAAATTCGGCAAGAAGCACTCTGCAGATATAGAGGTATCAGAAGAGCTTAAGGCAAAGCTTATGGAGGCAAAGACGGAGGAAGAACGAGAGGCAGTACGTGAGGAGATATATACGGAGATTGCCGCACAGTTACCTGACTCCTGGATAGACAAGTGGAATGCATGGAGATATATGTCGATGCTGGGTAATGCAAGGACACATGTGCGAAATATGTTAGGTAATGCGTTCTTTATGCCGATGATTGCTTCAAAGAATATAGCAGCGAAGATTGTAGAACCTATTGCAGGAAAAGTAAGCGGCGGTAAGATGGAGAGAAGCAAGACATTTATAGTGGCAAAGAAGTACAGGCAGTTTGCAGCAGAGGATGCTCTTGCGATGAAAAAAGAGCTGCAGGGCGGAGGAAAGCACAATCCTGCCGATATGATAAGGGATAAGAAGCAGATATTTGACACAAAAGCCCTTGAATGGATGAGGGTAGAGGTGGGAGAATCCCTTGAGGCGGAGGACTGGCTTTTCCTTAAACACCACTACAAGGTAGCACTCAGCAACTATTTGGCGGCAAACAAAATTGACCTTGACAATATGAGTGAGGCTACGCTTGACAGAGCAAGAAGGATTGCCATAAAGGAAGCTCAGAGAAACACCTACCGAGATGCAAGTGCTTTTGCAAACGCTCTCAGTAAATTTTTAAAGAAGAATGCTGCAACGGAACTATTGGTAGAGGGATTGGTGCCTTTTAAAAAGACTCCTGTAAATGTGTTAAAGAGGGGCATAGAATACAGCCCTGCAGGACTTGTCAAGGCGTTGACAACGGATTTGTACAAGGTAACCAAGGGCGATATGACGGCGAGCGAGTACATAGACAGAATCTGTTGTTCGCTTACGGGTACAGGGGTTGTTGCATTAGGAATGCTCTTTAAATCACTTGGCCTTGTATCGGGTGCATCTGATGATGACAAGGAAAAGGACTTTGATGAGCTTATGGGAGTACAGAATTACTCCCTTACCATAGGTGGACACAGCTACACTCTTGACTGGCTGGCTCCGTTTTCGTTACCCTTCTTTGTCGGTGTAGAGATGCAGAATATTATTGAAAAGGGAGAAAATATCAATTTCCGAAACGGTGTAGAGGTTCTCAGCAATATGGCAGAGCCATTCTTTGAAATGAGTATGCTGCAGGGATTGACGGGTACGGTGGATACAATAAAGCAGGCAAACTCTTCCGAAATTGCAGGAAACGTATTATGGAATATTGGTACAAATTATGTGGGGCAGGCTGTGCCGACTCTATTCGGGCAGATTGCGAGAACGGTTGACGGGACTCAGCGACGGAGCTACGATGACAAGAATGTAAATGTGCCGAGCAATATACAGTATTTTGTGCAGGGGATTATGAAGAAGCTCCCCAGACTCTCTCAGGAGCTGGAGCCTTATATTGATGCGTGGGGCAGAAAGAACGATGCGGGGAATTTACTAACCAATGCTTTGCAGAATATGTTGTCCCCAGGGTATTATTCAGGGGTAGATGCAACTCCCATGGAGAATGAGCTTAAGAGGTTATACGGAGAAGTCGGCAATGAGGACGGAATGAAGATATTCCCCACAGCAGCGGTAAAGAAATTCAATCTCAGCGACGGCACGGAAAAGAACCTGACAGCGAAAGAGTACACCAAGATGCAGACAGAGCAGGGGCAGACGGCTTATAAGCTTTTAACGGATATAGTGGCAAGCAAGAAATACAGAGAGCTTGATGATTTCACCAAAGGAAAAATTGTAAGCAAGGTGTACGAGATTGCAAGTGCAAAAGGCAAAAAGACTGTTGCAGGAGATACGTGGAATCCTAATACAAAGTGGATTTCTGAAACACTGGCGCTTATGGAAAATGGGAAGTATTATGAGGCAGAGACCTATATTGTGGAAAAAGGTATTGAACAGGTTGAAGAGGGCAGATATGAGGCATCCAAAGGCTCTTATAAAAGCGAATTCAACTTTGACGCATCTAAGTACAGTAAGGCTGAGATCGGAATAATTGAAAACGTACAATCTGACTGGGCAGGCTATAATGCATCTATTGATATGGGAAGAGAAATTGACGAGAGTGATTACCGTCACATCAAGGTGTATGAAGAAAAGCTTTCTGACGAAATGTCAATTGAAGAATATGCCGGCGTAAGAGCATACGCGAAGAAGACCGCGGCTATGGCTGACGGTAAGGAAAATATGAAGAGAGATGAGCTTCACAACTACCTTGAAAGTACAGAGTACAGTAAGAATGTAAAAGCGGCCCTTTTTGATGCGATTGGTAATAGCAGCTGGATTAACCCCTACACAGGGTTGAAAGTCAACGGAGAAGCACCGAAGAAAAGCGGTGGTTCAAGTAGTTCAGGCAAATCGGGCAGTCCGAAAATGACTTCCGTTAGTTCAAGAGCTATAAGCTCGAGAGGAACGACGGGAACAAGAGGTAGCTCGGGGACAAGAGGGACAAGCGGAACGAGAGGCAGCAGGTGAATTAAAAGAGCAGGTTAGAGCAGGTTTTCACCTGCTCTTTTTTTGTAGAGTAATGGAGCACCGCAAAATGTGTGAAATAAGGTAAAATAGTAGTATCAAAAAATGTGTGGTACGAGTCCATAAAGAGGTGAATATAAATGGAGTTTAAATTTACGGTACGTGGGGACAGAATTGAAAGTGATAAAGATTACAGCTTCACAGAGGGAAATAAGGGCAGTTATGTGGCAAAGTTTGATTTTGGTGAGGAATGGAAAGGTTTTGTAAAAATCTGTATCTTCGAAAACGAAGGAGACTGCCTGCCTGTTGCTATAATAAACGACTATGCAGAATTACCTCTCGTCGAAAGACTTAGTGCAAAAATAGGAGTTATCGGCGTAGAGGTACTTACTGATGAAAAGTATGCAGTGCGTATATCTACAAACATGAAGGCAATAGGTGTTAATTCGGGTGCTGCAAGCTCTAAGGCAATCGCAAAACTCGAAAAAGCGGCGGAAGTCTGGGAGAAGTATCTTGCGGATATGGAGAATAACCGAAGGGCAGCGGAAAATGCGGCGTCGGAAGCAGCGGTATTCGAAGGCAACGCACTAAAGGCACAGGAGAGTAGCGAAAATTCCGCAAAGAATGCTGGCTTACATAAAGATTCTGCAAGACAATATGCAGAAGTGTCACTTTCAGCAAAAAATGAAAGTGTAAACGCTTCGTTATTGGCACAACAAGCTTCTGCAAACGCTATACAGTCAGCCCAGGCTGCAGAAAAAGCAAAAAGCGAAAGTATCCTTGCAAGAGACGCTGCCGTGGAAGCAAAAGAAGGGCTTGAAGCTGCAGAAACTAATGCAAAAGACTATGCAGTCAACGCAAAAGCTTCAGCTGACAATGCCGCAAAGAGTGAAGAAAATGCCAAAGCATCAGAAGAGGCGGTGGAACGGTCAAAAACAGAAGCAGCTTATTCTGCAACAGAAGCACAGTCGCACGCTAATAAGGCATACAATTCATCTGCAGATGCAGCACAGTCGGAAGAAATAGCATCTCAGGCTCTTTCCGACCTACTCGCTATGATAAACAGTGGTGATATTGTCCTTGCGACAGGCGGCAAGCTTCCTCTTTCTGCAATTCCCGCAACGGCTACACAGGAAATTTATGTTGTTGAAAGTGAAGATGAGCTTACAAGCCTTGCTGCTCAGCGCGGCGACC
>JAZRPN010000101.1:0-10925 GCA_045649225.1 Clostridia bacterium
CCTGTTATAAACTCAGAGGGAGATTTTGTAGTTTATTACAGTAAGGACGCTAAAGAATTAACTGTATGTAAAAAAGAGAGCGAATACTACAGCATAAAGACCGAAAACAGAATAATTAAAAGCAAGATAAACCGTAACGGCTATACGCTTGTTGTTACCGAAAAAGAGGGGTACAGCAGTGAAATCCTGGTTTTCAACAAAGTGGGCGAGGCAATATTTAAATGGGACCTCAGTAAAAGTGAAATTCTTGACGCTGATATAAATTCAGACAACAACAAGATAGCTGTTTCTGTTATTGAAACGTCAGAAAACAAGATGCGTGGCAAGATTATGCTGATTGACATAACAGATGCAAGTGTTGAAGAAAACCAGTATTTCGAGTCAGAAGTTTTCTATAACGTCGAATTCAACCGAAACAGTACATTTATAGCAATCGGTAATGAAAAACTTGCGTACTTTAACGCAGACGGAACTCTTAAATGGAAGCACGAATATGGAGGAAGAACGCTTTTGAAAGCAGACATATCAAATCCGGATATGATGGCGATTGCCTTTGCCGCAAGCGGAAGTGGGGTAAAGGGAAACTCTACAGATATTCAGATTATAAACAGACTTGGTAAGGTTATAGCTGAAAAAACGGTGGATGGCCATGTGGATGATATCAGTGTTAATAATAAAAGAATTGCCATTGCATTTGGAAAAAAAGTTAATATCTACGACCAAAATCTAAAGGAGAAAGACAGCGCTGAAGCAGAGACCGGTATAAAAAGACTTGTTTTTTATGATGATGACAAGCATTTGTTTGTATTAGGAAACACGGGCGGGAATATAATTGAAGTAAGGTGATGCTTGTGGGCGATATAATAATTTTAGCTATTATAATTTTAAGTGCGTATATGGGATTCAAGAGGGGGTTCTTGCGTTCGTTGACGGGGGCTCTTTCTACAGTAATCTCCTTTGCATTGACCCTTGTTTTATTTAAACCGATTGGAAATATTCTTAATAATTCACCCGTCAGAGAATCTGTATTTAATAAAATAAACGGGTTGATTGAAGGTTCAGATAATACGGCAATAAAACTTTTTTCAGCCGTACAAAATGATGGCGTAGAGGCGGTAACTGAGATTGCGATAAACCTTATAAGTTTTATCGTTGTCATAATAATTGTAAAGCTTTTGCTTGCGATTATTATGCGTGCAGTAAAGCTTACCTCAAAGCTTCCTCTTATAAAACAGGCGAATTCGTTGCTTGGAGGGATATTTGGGCTCGTAGGCGGTGTGTTAATCTGTTATATTGTTATCAGTATAGCAGAAATTTCCGCACAAAGCGGAATACTCGGATGGCTTTCAAAAGCGTTTGAAAATTCCTTTTTGTCGGCATTTTTCTATAGAACGGATTTTCTTTTGAATATTTTCAGGACATGACAAAAGGCACCCATAACGGGTGCCTTTTTACGACTTTTGTTTACAATTTACTGTTTATTTTTGAGTTCGTTCAAGCTATCACGGATCTGTTCAAGAAGAACAATATCTTCGCTTTTTGCAGGAACTTCTTCCTTTATTTCTTCTTCTTTTTTCTCCCAGATCTCCTTGAATCTGTTAATCATTTTAACAACGATGAACAAGCAGAAAGCAATGATTATGAAGTTAATAATATTCTGAATGAGCATACCGTAGTTAATTGTTGCGTCCTTAACTTTGATGCAAAGACCCGAAAAATCCTTACCGCCAAGGATGATGCCGAAAATTGGCATAAGCACGTCATTTACAATAGATGTAACAATTGCGTTGAAGGATGATGCAATAATAACACCAATTGCCAAGTCAATCATATTGCCCTTTAAGGCAAACTTTTTGAATTCATCAATAAATTTTCTCATTTGTTTTACCTCACTATTTAATTATATTTTTAATGTTTTCTTTAGCTTCAGCATAATGAATAAGCGGAATTTCGTCAAGAATGATGTGCGGCAGGGAAGAAAGCTTACTCATTTTTTCAAACAGATATTTTATATCGTACATGCCGGTTCCTGCAACCGCAAATTTTTTGATGCCGTCTTCAACGGTGTAGTCCTTTATATGTACTGCATAAATTTTATCACCCAACAAATCGAAGGCATCGTCTATCAGCTTGTACTGCTCATCTGTGTTATCTGCCGTTATAAGATTTGAAAGGTCAAATACAACCTTAAGATTATCAGAATTTACATCGTCAATCAAACGACGCATAATTTGCGGTGAATAGATTGTAAAGAATTTTACGGGCTCTATTGCCATCATAACGCCCTCTTTTTCGGCAACTTCTACAAGGCGTTTTATGTTTTTTAAAAGAAACTGATAGTTTTCTTCACTGCGGGTTTCTTCCATTGTGGCAAGAGCACCTGTTTCGGTCGCAATTACATGTGCTCCAAAATCCTTAGCATAACGGATAAAGTTTTCAAAGCGGGTAAGCTGAGTTTCGAGCGAGGTTTCGTTTCTGTCAATAGGATTTATATAGCAACCCAAAACGGAAACGGTAAGATTATGCTCGGAAAGCTTGTCAGCGATTTTCTTTGAAATTTCCTTATCATAACCAACTTCATCAAATTTAACATCGCTTACTGTTTTTGCGAGCGCAAACTGAAGATTTGGTACCCCATGCTTAGTTGCGTTTTCGAGCATTTCATCAAATGAGTTTCCCACGTCATGCCCACGCATACCAAAATTTATATTATCAAAGTTCATAAAATAACAACTCCCATGGTTTAACTCCCCTCGGCTTAATAAAAAGTGCGTTATGGATTACCATAACGCACTTATGTGCTTTCGCATACAAATCCCTAAGTAAGGAGATTATTTGTTTTTTGCAAAGCATTCGCTACAGTAAATAGGTCTGTCGTTCTTAGGAACGAAAGGAACCTTTGCTTCCTTACCACATTCAGCACAAACAGTTGTATACATTTCTCTGTTCTCTCTGAGTGATGCTTTCTTTGCAGCTCTGCAATCTTTACATCTCTGAGGCTCATGCTGGAAGCCTTTTTCTGCATAGAATTCCTGTTCACCAGCGGTAAACACAAATTCCTGTCCGCAATCTTTGCAGACGAGTGTCTTGTCTTCGTACATTTTCGATCTCCTTATCTAACCATAAATATATATTTTTTTACTCCCTTCGGTTAACTCGCCCAAGCGGAGCATATAGCAAAGTTATTGGAGCGGGTGACGGGAATCGAACCCGCGTTGCCTGCTTGGGAAGCAGGTACTCTGCCATTGAGCTACACCCGCATACAATTAATCATATGCAGACGAAATCTTCTCCAACTTTTTTTTGATACGCTGAAGTGCGTTATCAATTGATTTGGAGTCCTTCCCGATTTTTTCCCCAATGCTTACATAATTATCTCCTTGTAAGTAGTAGGAAAGAACCAAAAGCTCAAAATCTGACAAAGCTTCATTCATCTTTTCGCCAAGAACAGTAGCTTTTTCTTTATTCAAAACAATCTGTTCGGGGTTTGCATCATCATTTCTGCCGATAACATCCATCAAGGTGGAGTCGTCGCTGCTATCATCCGAAACAGGCTTGTTTAGTGATACATAAAAGTTAAGCGGTGCGTGTTTGTGGCGAGAAGCATTTTTTACGGCAGTTAATATCTGGCGAGTAACGCAAACATCGGCAAATGTTTTGAAGGAAACACCTCGGCTTGCACTAAAGTCTCTGACTGCTTTAAAAAGGCCAATCATACCCTCCTGAATTATATCATCGCGGTCTGCACCGGCAATATAGTAGGAAAGAGATTTGTTCCTTACAACAACACGGTATTTGTCGCACAAATAGTCAAAGGCACTGTCGCTTCCCTGTTGAGCTATAAAAACGAGCTCTTCATCACTGAGAGAGGCGAAGCTTTCATATGAATGGTCACTAATCATTACAACGCCTCCAATCTATTTTATCATATCATTTTATGTCAAGCTTGTCAAGAAAAAATCTCTCACAAATAAATTTTTTAATATTTGTGAGAGATTTTCGACAAATCATTTATTCATTTTCTGAATTTAGCATCATTTCCTGATATTCTGCACGGCTCATAAGTACATTACGAGGCTTACTACCCTCGTGAGGACCTATAATACCACGTTCTTCAAGCTGGTCTATAAGCCTGCCGGCACGTGAGTATCCGACCTTGAGCTTTCTTTGAAGAAGTGAGGCGCTAGCCTGACCAAGCTCAACAACTATTTCCATAGCCTGCGGCAAAAGCTCGTCGGCATCCGAATCATCAGATTGTCTTTGATTTTCCTCGGCGCCGTTTTCAATATGCTCAATAATGTCTTCGTTATAATGAGCGGAAGAGCCACTTTTTACGAATTCTACAATGCGTTCTACCTCTTTATCCGAGATAAATGCACCTTGTATACGTTTTGGCTTGCTTGCGCCCATCGGCAGGAAGAGCATATCGCCCTTGCCAAGAAGCTTTTCGGCACCGCCCATATCAAGAATGGTACGGCTGTCTATCTGGCTTGAAACAGAAAAAGCTATTCGGCTCGGTACATTCGCCTTGATAAGACCTGTAATAACGTCAACTGACGGACGCTGTGTTGCGATAACAAGGTGCATGCCTGCAGCTCTTGCCATCTGTGCAAGTCGGCAGATGGAATCCTCAACCTCGTGGGGACTAACCATCATCAAATCGGCAAGCTCGTCAATAATAATTATAATCTGTTCAAGCTCACGTTCGCCAGACATAGCGGCATATTCGTTATAGCCTTTGATATCACGAACGTTTGTATCCGCAAACAGTCGGTAACGCTTAACCATCTCCTGAACAGCCCAGTTGAGTGCGCCGGCTGCTCTTCTCGGGTCTGTAACAACAGGGATGAGAAGGTGGGGGATACCATTATAAACACCAAGCTCAACAACCTTGGGGTCGATAAGAATCATTTTTACCTGATTAGGGTCTGCCTTGTATAAAATACTTGTAATAAGTGAGTTTATGCACACGCTCTTACCGCTGCCTGTAGCACCGGCAATAAGCATATGCGGCATTTTTGATATATCCGAAATAACAGGTTCGCCCGAAATATCCTTACCCATAGCAAATGCCGTTTTCGACTTAAAACCTTTAAATGCATCGCTGTCGATAACCTCGCGGAGAGAAACCATTGAGGTTGTTTTGTTTGGTATTTCTATACCAACCGCCGCTTTGCCGGGGATAGGTGCTTCAATTCTTACGCCGAATGCCGCAAGATTAAGAGCAATATCATCTGCAAGGTTTACGATTTTACTTACCTTTACGCCTGCTGACGGCTGAAGCTCAAAACGTGTAACCGATGGTCCTTTACTTACCTCAAGCACCTTTGCCTCTACACCGAAGCTGGAGAGCGTTTCGATAAGCTTTTTAGCCTGAGTACGCAAATCTTCAGGGCGGTCGTCTCCGCCTGAGGAGGATTTGTCAAGCTTAAGTAAATCTATAGGTGGGAAGGTATACTCAATATAATCAGACTCAATCTCATCGTCGGTTACTTCAATGGGAGTATTATCAACCTTTTCCTCTTCAACACCGCCTGATTCTTCCATAGCAAGCTTTTTGATATCTTCAGGAATTTCTACAGGTTCGGTCGGAACGGGAATGTTTTCCTTCTTTTCTTCCTCTTTTTTATCATAAAGATTTATCTTGAAATCGGTTTGTTCTTCCTTAGCGTCCGGCTCTTTATTTTCAGGAATAACTTTACGCTTTTTAGGTTCTTTTTCTGCGGGCTTGTCCTTAGAAGTTGCTTCTTGCACCTCTTCAACAGGTTTTTGACGTTCCTCATGCATATCGTCAACAAGCTTGAGAACCTTGCGGGAAATAAACTTTGCAAAACGAGTTATAGGCTCAGTTCCTGTCGCCGTAACAAAGCATATAAGTGCAAGAAAAGAGAGAATCACAGCGGCTCCGGCTGTTGATACAAGGGAACGGAGCGGAAGCGAAAGAAGAGCTCCTATAAGACCGCCCGAATCACATTCTGCACCGCTTAAAAGTGCTGTTTCGACGATAGATGTAAATTTTGCATTACTGCCTGTGAAAAAGACAGAATCAACAGTTGAATAATAAAGTGTATGTAGTCCGCTAAGACAAACTATGCCTATTGAAGTGAAGACATAGCGATGCTTATGCGGGGAAAGTGTTCCCTTAAGGAAAATCTGAACAGTTGCAATAATTACAATGAGCGGAATTGCGTAGCTCGAAAGGCCAAACAAATCACACCCGATGTTTTTTATAAGTTTTCCAAGAGGACCAAATGCGTTGAGATAATAAGAAAGCAGTAAAACAATCGACAGGAAAATAAGCCCTATCGTTACAAGCTCCTTACGTGGATAAATAAAGGCAGATGACTTCTTTGTAGAACGTGAAGACGTACTGCCGGGAACAGTAGAGCGCGAGGCAAGAGCTTTTCCTGAAGGGGATTTGCCTGCACTTTTTTTACGGACAGGCTTTTTTGTTTGTTTTTTATTCATATGTAAAGCCTCCGTTTATAAAATAAAATTGAGCGCGATGGAAACTGCACCTGCTAATATACAGTAGTAAGAAAAATAGCTGAGTTTACTTTTTTCAACAAGCTTGAGAAGAAAACGGATTGAAAAATATCCGCTCAATGCCGCTGCAAGCATACCTACGATAACACTAGGTATGGTAAAAATTTGGTCGCCTGCTGAGAAAATATCTTTGATATCAAGCACAAGGGCACCAAGTATTGCAGGAATTGAAAGCAGGAAAGAGAATCTCACAGCCGTTTTTTTGCTTAAACCTGCAAAGAGTCCTCCGACAATTGTACTGCCGCTGCGGCTTATACCGGGAAGAACACCAAACCCTTGAAATACACCTACACAAAGTGCGTGTTTGTAATTCATTTCCTCAAGTTCTTTTTTACCTCCCGAAAGCTTTTCGCTTACAAAAAGGAGTATTGCCGTAATGAAAAGGAAAATACCTATCTGCCAGAGCGCAGGATTTTCAATTATATCGCCAAACAGAAGTGCTGATATAACTGCAGGGATTGTGCCTGCAATCAACAGTAGAATAAGTCTGCGATAAGGGTACTCTTTAAGCCCTAAGCCTTTACCCTTGAATAAATCGCAAAGCATACCGAAAAAGGCGATAATAAGTTCCTTTATATCGCTGAAAAATGCAATAAACACGGCAACAAGTGTTGCAATATGTAAAAGAATGTTAAAGGAAAGCAGGGCGGGACCCTCAGCATTCATTCCCATAATTTTGCCGGCAATCGCAAGATGACCGGAACTCGATATTGGAAGAAACTCACTGAGTCCCTGTATAAGTCCTAATATTAAAGCTTTGAGTAGAGTCATTTTCATTCCCCCGAAATTTGAATTGTCTTAATAACACAATATATTGTATCATAAGTCAATTCAAAAATCTATATCTTAAATATATTTTTTTATAAATTCAAGCTGTTTTTCAACAGAGTTTACTGATGTGCCACCCTCGGATGTGCGTTTTTCTGCACAGGTGCGAAGGTCAATATCTGCATACAGGTCATTTTCGAAAAGCTCGTCAAATGCTTTATAGATTTCAAGAGGATAGGTTTCGAGAGTGCATTTTTTATCGATACAATCTGCCACAATCTGACCTACTGTTTTGTATGCACTGCGGAAGGGTCTGCCTTTTTTAACAAGGTAGTCAGCAAGATCAGTTGCATTAATAAAGCCTTCACCTGCAGCGGCATACATTTTATCCTTGCGAACGCTCATGGTTTCAATCATAGGAGCAAATACGCCAAGGCACATTTTTACCGTATCTGTTGCATCGAAAATTGCTTCCTTGTCTTCCTGCATATCCTTGTTGTATGCAAGCGGAATACCTTTGAGAGTCGTTAAAATTCCCATCAAATCGCCGTAAACACGACCTGTTTTGCCACGCACAAGCTCTGCCATGTCGGGATTTTTCTTCTGAGGCATTATGCTTGAGCCGGTAGTGTAGCTGTCGTCAAGTTCAACAAACTTAAACTCCCAGCTGGACCACAAAATAACTTCTTCAGAAAAACGTGAAAGGTGCATCATTATTACTGCAAAAGCGCTTATAAGTTCAACGCAGAAATCACGATCTGAAACACCATCGATACTATTTAGTGTGATGCCTGAAAAACCAAGTGCCTTAGCCGTCATGTTACGGTCTGTAGGGTATGTCGTACCCGCAAGAGCGCACGAGCCAAGAGGGGAGTAGTTCATACGAGAGAGTGCATCTTCAATACGTGAAATATCACGAATGAACATCATGGCATACGCACAAAGGTGATGCCCAAACATTATGGGCTGAGCACGCTGAAGATGTGTGTATCCCGGAACAACCGTATCTTTGTTTTTCTCTGCCTGAATGCAGATAGCGCGAATAAGCCCTTTTAAAAGTGAGATGATTTCCTGACATTCATCACGCATATAAAGCCTTATATCAACTGCAACCTGATCGTTTCGGCTGCGGGCTGTATGAAGACGCTTACCAATATCTCCAATGCGCTTTGTAAGCTCTGCCTCGACAAACATATGAATATCTTCGGCGTTATAGTCGATTGCAAGCTTGCCGCTTTCAATATCGCTTAAAATATCAGTTAAGGTATCGATGATTACATCTGCATCCTTTTGTTCTATGATATTGCATGCAGCAAGCATTGATGCATGCGCAATTGAACCTTTTATATCCTGCTTATACATTTTACAGTCAAAATGTATTGAAGAGTTAAAGTCGTCCGCCATTTTATCAAGTGCCTTTGAAAAACGGCCTGCCCACATTTTATCCATAGATTTCATCCTTTCATAATCACAAATACGGGGCGAAAAAATTCGCCCCGTGTGCTTTAGTTCTTTTTATTCTTGGCATCAACCATTGCCTGAACCTTAATGGGAAGGCCGAAGAGATTGATAAATCCTTCTGAATCCATCTGGTTGTAGTCGCTTTCGCCAAATGTAGCAATTTCTTCGCTGTAAAGAGAGTAATCACTCCATACACCGGCGTTAATCATATTACCCTTGTAAAGTTTAAGTCTAACTTTACCTGTAACTTTTTCCTGAGTTTTATCAACAAAAGCACTAAGTGCTTCGCGAAGGGGAGTAAACCACTGTCCGTTATAAACAAGCTCAGCAAATGTGATAGAAAGCTTCTGCTTTTCGTGGAGCGTCATCTTATCAAGACATATTGATTCAAGAACACTGTGTGCCTTGTAAAGGATAGCGCCGCCGGGAGTTTCGTAAACGCCTCTGCACTTCATACCTACAAGACGGTTTTCAACGATGTCAAGAAGACCTATACCATTCTTTCCGCCAACTTCGTTGAGAGCAAGAATAATCTCTTTTGCGCTCATTTCCTTGTCATTGAACTTAACGGGGATACCCTGTACAAAATCAAGTGTAATATATGTAGGTTCATCGGGAGCCATAATAGGAGAAACGCCCATTTCAAGGAAACCGGGCTTTTCATACTGAGGCTCATTACCTGTATCTTCAAGGTCAAGACCTTCGTGGCTTAAGTGCCAGAGGTTTTTATCCTTGGAATAGTTTGTTTCACGGTTAATCTTAAGAGGAACGTTGTGTGCCTCTGCATATTCGATTTCTTCTTCACGTGATTTGATATCCCAGATACGCCAGGGAGCAATTATGGGCATTTCAGGAGCGAAATGCTTGATAGCAAGTTCAAAACGAACCTGGTCATTACCTTTACCTGTACATCCGTGACAGATAGCATCAGCGCCCTCTTTTAATGCAATCTCAACCAATCCCTTTGCAATACAGGGACGAGCATGGCTTGTTCCAAGGAGATATTCCTCGTAAATTGCACCTGCTTTCATAGTGGGGATAATGTAATCATCTACATATTCCTCTGTAAGATCAAGCACATAAAGCTTTGATGCACCTGTTTTAATAGCCTTTTCTTCAAGGCCTTCAAGCTCATCATTCTGACCTACGTTGCCTGCAACCGCAATTACCTCGCAGTTGTTGTAATTTTCTTTAAGCCACGGAATGATAATCGATGTATCTAAACCGCCTGAATAAGCAAGAACTACTTTTTTAATATCTTTTTTGTCCATTTCAATAACCCCTTTATTTTACAATACATCTATAATAACACATGCCGAATAATTATGCAAGTGTTTTCGCAAAATCAACACATTAGCAAAACTGTAAAAATTACTTCATAAGAGTAACCATTATTGCCTTCTGTGCGTGAAGCCTGTTTTCTGCTTCGTCAAAGATTTCGTCTGCGTGTGCTTCGAAAACCTCGGCGGTAATTTCTTCGCCACGGTGAGCAGGCAAACAGTGAAGCACCATTGCGCCCTCATTTGCAGCAGCCATCAGCCTATCGTTTATCTGATAATTTTTAAACTGCTTGCAGCGTTCTTCAAATTCAGCTTCCTGACCCATAGAAGCCCATACATCTGTGTAAAGAACATCGGCACCGCTTGCTGCTTCGAAAACATCGCTTGTACAGGTGAATTTTCCGTTTTCCTTTGCCCAAGCCATAACATCCTTATCGGGCTGATAGTTGTCAGGGCATGCGATGGCTACTTCCATTCCCATTTTGATACCGCCTACGATAAGTGAGTTTGCCATATTGTTACCGTCGCCGATAAAGCAAAGCTTATTGCCTTCAATTACACCTTTATGTTCACGGATTGTCATAAGGTCTGCAAGCACCTGACAGGGATGGCAATAGTCTGTAAGGCCGTTTATAATCGGAATAGAACCGTATTTTGCCAAATCCTCAACCTCTTTTTGCTCGAAGGTTCTTATCATTATGCCATCGAGATAGCGGGAAAGCACACGGGCTGTATCCTCAATGGGTTCGCCTCTGCCAATCTGTAAATCGCGGGGGCTGAGGAAAAGTGCCTGACCGCCAAGCTCGTACATACCTACCTCAAACGATACACGGGTTCTTGTCGATGATTTCTGAAAAATCATACCCAAGG
>JAZRPN010000102.1:0-3368 GCA_045649225.1 Clostridia bacterium
GCTTAAAATATTATAGCCTACTGCAGAGATAACTGCACCCGACAAAAGCAAAATGCCCGAAATCGTTACAGTGCCCTCGCTTTTACCCTGCAGAGCCATTATAATCACACCCGATACCGATACAACCGTAAAAAAGCACTGCCACAAGGACGGAAGCTCGCGCAGGATTCCAATGCCGCATATAAGCGTAACAACGGGAATAAGTGCAATCATCACCGACGAAAAGGTAGTTGTTGTAAGACTTATGCCATACGTTTCAAAAACAAAGTAAAGCGTTGGCTGAAAGACCGACATCAAAATCAGTGCGGGGATATTTTTGCCCCTGAAAACAAGCCTTTTCTTTGTTGCTATCGCAACTATTGTCATAGCAAGAAATGCGATTATATAGCGGTTTGCTATAACTGTCATCGGGGACGAATAGCTAAGCGCAATTTTTGTAAACATAAATGTAAAGCCAAAAATCGACTGCCCGATAAGAGCACCGATTGTTGCTTTGATTATCTTATTGTGCATTACTTCACCTTATAAATTTTCTATTTTATCTGCTATGTTATCGAGCCAGTTGCCGTCAAAAAGCTCAATCATACCCTTGTCGCAGGCGGAGGCGAGGCTAGGACTTATAGGAAGCTTTGATACAGTGTCAACGCCAAAGCCTTCCGCAAGCTTTTCGATGTTGCTTTCGCCAAAGATAGAGTGCCTGCCCTTGCAGTCAGGGCATTCAAAGTAGCTCATATTTTCTGCAATACACAAAATAGGGATATTGAGCATTTTCGCCATTTTAACCGCTTTGCCTACTATCATCGAAACAAGCTCCTGCGGAGATGTAACAATTACGATTCCGTCAACGGGAAGCGACTGAAAGACTGTAAGCGGCACATCGCCTGTTCCCGGGGGCATATCAACGAACATATAGTCAACATCGCCCCAGATAACATCTGTCCAGAACTGCTTGACGGTGCCTGCAATTACAGGTCCGCGCCAGATAACGGGATCCGTTTCGTTGGGGAGCAGTAAATTTACCGACATAATATCTGTGCCGAACTTTGTTTTTACGGGCAGAAGACCATTCTCGTCAGCCGTAGCCTTGTCGTGTATGCCAAACGCCTGAGGAATTGACGGACCCGTAATATCGGCATCAAGCACTGCACTGTGATAACCCCTGCGCTGCATTGTTACTGCAAGCAGTGATGTAACGAGCGATTTTCCCACGCCGCCCTTTCCGCTTACAACGCCGATAACTTTTTTTATCTGTGATAAATCGTGCGGCTTTTCTATCATGCTTTCCTGATTTCTGGAAGAGCAATTCTCACTGCACGAAGAACAATTATGATTACAACTACTCAATTGAAAAACCTCCTTAAACTTTATGGGGTTTGATCCCCGTCGGCTTAAAATATATTTTAGCACCTTATCGCATCTTTTACAACATTTTTATTGAAATTTGTGATTGAATGAAGTATAATGATTTCGTTAAAATGAAGTAACCACAAAGGGTGATGATATGAAAACTAAGAGATTACTTTCTGTTTTACTTTGCGTAGTGCTTATGCTTGCTTTATTGTGCGGCTGTACACCAAAGGAGGATAACACCAATCTGGAACCGAAAAGCTTTGTTCTTGAAGTGGTGTATGAAGACGGAAAATCGGAAGAAATGGAGCTTACATCAACAGAGAAGTTCGTTGGTACAGCTCTTATAAAAGAGGGAATAATTGAGGGCGAAGACGGAAAATACGGGATGTATATAAAAAGTGTAAACGGAGTCGAGGCCGATTTTGATAAAACGGGCACGTACTGGGCTTTTTACATTGACGGCGAATATGCCACAACAGGTGTAGATAAAACCGAGATTAAAGACAATGCAAAATATAGCCTCAAGGTGGAAAAGTGATGAAACTCACTGCTAAAGAAATAGTATCGTTTTCGCTTTTGGGTGCGATAATGTTTGCGTCAAAGCTACTTACCGAATTTTTGCCCAATATACATTTTCTTGCGATGTTTACGATCGCTTTTACTGTGGTATTTCGTAAAAAAGCACTTTACCCCATATTTGTGTTTGTGCTTTTGACGGGGCTTTTTTACGGCTTTGGTACCTGGTGGGTGCCGTACATTTATCTGTGGCCTGTGCTTTGGGGTGCAGTTATGCTCCTTCCGCAAAATTTACCCGATAAAGTAAATATGCCCATTTATATGGCGGTTGCGTTTTTTTACGGACTTTTGTATGGAACAATGTATGCACCGTTTCAGGCACTTGTGTTCGGGCTTAACTTCAAGGGAACGATTGCGTGGATAGTTGCGGGACTTCCGTGGGATATCTTGCAGGCAGTTGGTAACGTCTGTGCGTCGACAATTACCATTCCCGTAATTAAGATAATAAAAAAAACGCTTGGTGTCGGTAATAATTAGCATAAAAAACTGACTTCGTGTGAATTACGAAGTCAGTTTTTTGTTTTCAAGTATGTATTTTATAATTCTTTTGTCTGCAAATCTCCAAAGATGGAAAACGCTTAAGAATCTTCCTATCATCATTTCCCTGCCTTGTGGGGCCTTCATCCGCTTATGTTCCCACCTAAAGAGCCACGAAAACCACGAATAATCTCTTAAATGCGGCTTTGTGTATGCGTGCTTTATCTTTTCGTTGCGGCAAAGGTCCCAGGCAGACAGTGGCCACAAAAGATTGTACTGAAGCTTTCCTATGTTTGTAAATATGCAGGGGCAATCACCTTTTTTCACTCTGTTATTTACTCTGTCTATTTCTGTAGGAAGGTAGTCCCACGAATACGATTTTTCGTCTAGCTTTAGTTTTAAAAGCATGCCATACTCTGTATGCATCTGGAGCCTTTGAAAGTCTGTGTCAAAGATAAAATTCCCAAGAGAATAAAAAATGATTTTATCCCCGATAATTTCGTAATTCTGCACTACATGAGGATGATGCCCTACGATTATATCAGCCCCGTACTCCAAAAATCTTTTATACTTTTTTCTGAGAAAGGGAAGCGGCATCTGCGAAAACTCCTGCCCGGCGTGTGATACTATAATGCACCAGCGGTTTTCACTTTTTATATCAGAAATAACTTTTCTGATTTCTTCTTCGTCATTATAGCTAAAGCAACCGTACTTATCGCCTGATGCTGCGTATTTTGGATGGGTAACAGCAATTATGCCTATACCACCGGATTCCTTTAATATTACAGGTTTTTTTGCATCAACCTCATTTAGCCCTAAGCCCAAAGCTATAGCTCCGTTACCTTCTGCGGCTTTTAAGGTGCTTGTTACGCCATCTTCGCCGCAGTCTGTCGTGTGATTGTTTGCAAGATTCCATATGTTGCCGTTAATTTTTTTAATCCAGTTAACACATTCAATAGGGTTCG
>JAZRPN010000103.1:0-2266 GCA_045649225.1 Clostridia bacterium
AAAACCACTTTCGGTGACGACAAGCTTCAATGGAATATCGGCAAAATGCACAAGCCTCTTTTTGAGCATAAGTACGGCTACTACGAATGCCGTTGCCGTCTTCAGCAGAAGGAAGGCTGGTGGACGGCTTTCTGGATTCAGTCATCAACCATCGGCGCTTCTCTTGACAGTCGCAGAACCGGCACCGAAATTGACGTTATGGAAAGTTTCCACCCCGGCAAAATAGTTAAACACGCGCTCCACACCGGTGGCTACGGTCTTGACCGTGTTTCCGTCTTAGTAGGCGAAGATAAGGAAATTGATAAAACCGTGTTCCACCGCTTCGGTGTTCTGTGGGATACCAACGGATATACCTTCTATATTGACGGTGAAGAAGTTGGCAAATCTGATGCTAACCCGTCAGATTGCCCTGAGTTTATTCTTATTTCCACCGAGGTTGTAGGCTACCGCAGTAACGAAAGACGCGCCACCGACACGGCTTTTGATGCCGTTGGTGATACCTTCGTTGTTGACTACGTGCGTGTCTTTGACAAAAAGTAAATTCCCCATTTTTCACCAATTATATATACAGAGCATACTATATATCAGCAGGATTTTTTCTGCTGATATTTTTTTATGTGAGGTTTTTCTGATGCAACAAGTTTGTATAAAAGATGAGGAAATGTCCGTTCTCAACGGGCTTCCTTTAGGCAGAGCATACGTGCCTTATCAGACTTTTACAACGCCCGTTTCCCCCGAACAATCGCTTAAAATGGGCACTCTTTGGAACGAACTGTACGAGCCCTACAAAGGAGGAAAATTATGGAATTAAAAAGAATTCAGCAATTAAGTTTTGCTTTAGTAGAACTTAATCTCTACCTTGATACCCATCCCGATTGCAAAAACGCATTGGATCTTTATAACAAATATTCTGCCGAGTTAAAAACTTTAAGAGAAGAGTATACCCGCAAACACGGTCCGTTAATGAATTTCGGCACCTGCCCTGCGGAAAACGGCTTTTCTTGGGTAAATTCACCTTGGCCCTGGGAAAATTAAGGAGGTTATCTTATGTGGATTTATGAAAAGAAATTGCAGTTTCCCGTAAATATCAAGTCAATGGACTTAAAAATGGCAAAATTTCTCTTTGCCCAGTATGGCGGACCCGATTCCGAGCTTTCGGCATCGCAGACCTATCTTGCCCAACGCTACACTATGCCCACCCCCGAAACCAAGGCTTTGTTAAATGACATTGGCACCGAAGAACTTGCCCATTGGGAAATGCTGGGCACAATGATTTATCAGCTTACCAAGGACGCATCCCCCGAAGAAATGAGGGAAGCAGGCTTAGGCGACTACTACGCCACACGCGGAAAAGGTGTCTTCCAGTCTAGTCCATCAGGTGAACCCTGGAGCGCAGGCTATATTCAGGTTGTTGACGACCCCATTGCCAACCTTTCAAACGATATGGCAGCAGAGCAAAAAGCACGCGCCGCCTACGAGCGCCTTATGAATCTGACTGACGATATGAGCGTCATCGAACCCCTATCCCTCCTCCGCGAACGCGAAATCGTCCACTTCCAACGCTTCGGTGAAGCGCTGATGAGCTTACAGACCGATTGTATGAAAGGGTACGCTAAAGGGTAAATAAAATAAAAAGATATGGGCAAACACTCATATCTTTTTTTGTTGAATTTTGGAATAGAAAGTGGTATAATGATTATGATTTTATTAAGGATTGTTTTATATGGGTTTTGTAGATAAAAGAAATTTATGTATCAACGACTATAATGTTGTAGATAAAATAAGTGATGCATTGCTTGATTACATAGAATCTTTGCCAAGAGGAAAAGAAATATCTACCAGCGAAGCTTTTATCAAAGTATTTGGAGCAGAATGCTTTTCAAACTGTTCTTGTAGCTTGGGTGAATATTTGATAGCGAATATTGATTTTTTTGAAATTGACAGTATAGTTAAACAAAAAGCACCCAAAAGAAATTTGATTTTAGATAGTTCGAAGTATGATAATCAACACGTCGGATTACCTTTTAACATTCCTTACGTTATAACGAAAAAAAGCAAAGCGCAGGAAAGAAGGGATTAAAATGGCAGAAGTGAAATTGAGTAATCAAGTCACAAAATTCTTACTCAGTCGCATAATCCAAATCATTACAATAGCTATTTTTCCTGTTTATAGGCGATCATAAAAAAAACAAAAATTACAAAAAATATTGGTCTGGACCTTTCTAGTTTGTTTTTCTTCCTCGCCTCTGGTTCTGACTTAACAGGG